>JABJKH010000003.1 GCA_018660465.1 Rhodospirillaceae bacterium | reverse complement strand
TTCGTTCCCTTCGGTCACTACGATGAGCTAAAAATCCTCTCTTATGCAATCCCGCTAATTTGTTCCATAGGCGCTGACGTTAGACAGGCCTAATTTGCGGGTCAATTTCGAACAAGCGGTTGTAAAACAGGTCAGCCGCCACCTCTTTAATGGGCACAACACTTTTAAAGCTTTGTTGAACCAGATCAATTTGTTCGGGGGTCATGGGCTCACTCCTAATAAATTTTATTAATTCTGTACTAACGTGGATTCTGTGTCATTTAAAAACAACCTTAATTTTGTTCGATCTCCGCCAATACCGAGAGTAGTTTAGGCCAAGTTATGCTCGGCACGTCATAGGATACAATAACACTCTCAGGAGCAACCCTGGAAACGGTTCCGGTGATGGGTAGGGTTGCCATCTTCCCGATCAAGGGGACATGGACAGAAATTTTTATCTTATCGTTAACCTGAAGGGCCGAATTTTGAATTTCAACACTCACATTGACATCGCCAATATCGACAACTTCAAACTTTTCATCATCAGCATTAAGGGTCGCAAATACGCCTCCAAGGTCATATCGGGGGGTGTCCCTACGGTCACTTCCTCTTGATTCCGCCCTTCTATCTATGGCCATACGAGTTCCCTTCATATTATCAAGGGGAGGAGACAACAGTGCTGTCGCCTCCCCAGGTTTAAAACAAACCTTTACTTGATAACGTATCTAACAGGGAACTTATGTCCAGCCTCTTCGTTCATCTTGATGAAGGCACGCATCGCAGGTCCGATATCGACACCTTTCTTTTTCTTCACAGCTTCGACCCGTTCGTTCGGCCAGTCCTTAAGCCGCAGGGCCCAGTCTTTTTGGGCTGCCGGATCAATCGTCCGCACCTTGAAGCCAACGCTCGCAAGCTTATCCAAACCCCAGGCATGGTCCTTATCAGCCGCCTTCGCGGTTGCGAGTGTCCACTCAACGGCGACCTCATCAATGATCTTGACGATTTCCGCTGGCAGTTTCTTCCGCGCCTTCAGGCTCATGGTGAGGTTAATGTTCAGCACAGCACCAAAATTTGTGACAGTGTAGACACCTTTGCCGAGTGCCTTATGCAGGCCCAATTTAAAGTCGGTATCTGGGAACAAGACGATCCCTTCGCCAACACCGGTCGACAGTTGCGTCGCAGCTTTAGGGATGGAAGTCCGCACAGGAATGGCTCCTCTGACCCACGGAAGGTTTGGCCCAGCAGCAAGAATCTTACGGCCCTTAAGGTCATTGAAATTCTTCCAGTCAAACTTGGTCAGCAGGCCATAGTTATTGAACCCTGTAAAACCTAAGAGCTTCTGCTTATAGCGCTTTTCATAGTCTTGATAGAGCTCCGGGAACTGGGCCAACAGCTTGACACCGATGTTGCGTTGGACAACCGCACTTGGATGTTGGAACGGCACAAAGAAAGGCAGGTTCATGGCCATCGCCTTATCGTCATCAAAGCACACGCACCAGCCGCCCATATCCAGCCGCCCGTCTTGCACGCCTTCAAGGGTGTCGAAGACATTCACAACCGTCCCCGCATAGTGTTCTTTAAACTTGACTTTGTACTTCGTCTCTTTCGCAGCACGCTCCATGATCCGTGGGATCAGAACCTTTTTAAACTGCTTAATATAGGTAATGAATGGTGGATGGCCTGAACCGATCCGAATGGTAATATTGTTATCTTTTATCGACAAAGCGTGACTGCTTTGACCGAATAAAAGCGTGCCGAATACCGCCAAGAGCGTAATGCTCAGGGCGTGAAAAATCTTCTTCATCTCCGTAGCTCCCTATTTTAGTTTCATTAGATGATCCGAAGTTTCACATAAACTTCATTGGGGCTCAAGTCTGGCTCTATTGAGGCGCGTAGAACGTACCTTCAACTTCGAAAAAATCTTCCTGATTGAGCCCTGCCACCTCAAGGATTGTACGTGGCGGAAACGGGCCACCGTCCCACAGCTTTTCCTGAACCTGATTGGTGACACCCCGATAAAGGTCCATATCGGTTACATAGACAACTAATCTTACAGCGTCCTGAAGCGTTGCACCTTCGGACTTGGCGATTAGCTGCATGTTCAGAAAAGCCTGAGTGATGCGCGCTTCGACACCCTCGACCAGTAGATTTGTCTTGGGATCAAGTCCTCGCATCCCGGCAACAAAGACGAAATCCCCGGCCCGTGTTCCCAACGACCAGGTGCCAGTCGGCTTAAAAGCACCGTCTGGATCTAAAATTTTAACGCCATTATCCGCCATATATTTTACTCCCTTTTTTTGCTCAATTTTTTTCGGGCCATAAAAATAACCAAAGCCATGCCGGTTCCGATAAAGGCTGCGCCGATCAGATGGAATGTGAACAATTGTTCGCCCAGGAAGATAATCGCCATTGAGACCCCAAAAACAGGAATAACATTCAAAAATATCGCCGCGCGATTGGGTCCGATGGAACGCACACTCGCCGTCCAGATCGATACCGCAATGGCAGCAACAACAATACCCAGCAAGGCGACCACGCCAACAGTCAGCCAGCTTAGTGGGACCGGGCGTATGAAGGTGTGTTCAACAATATAGAACGGCACCAGCCCAATCGTTCCCGCCAAGTACACAAGAAACAAAGTCGTGGTTAGTCCTAGCTCGCTCGGCACGCGATGGATCAGGGTCGCATAAATCGTCCATCCCAAAACCGCCATGATCGCGAAGATATCGCCGCCGTTGAATTCAAGGCTTTTGAGGATATCCAAATTTCCCTGGGAGACCATGATAACCACACCGACCAGACCCAAAATAATTCCGATGCCTTGGCCGAAGGTGATTTTTTCGCGGGTCAATATCCAGGCCGGTATAATGGTCATCACCGGCTGAGCCGCATTGATGAGCGAAGCATTAATCGCCGTCGTGTAGTTCAACGCTACCAACAGAATTGCCGACGCCCCGACTTGAAAAAATCCCAGCAAAGCAATCAGTTTAATGTTGGCCTTGATGAGTGGAAGTTTGCGCGGCAAATCGACCCACACCAACGGCAATAAAACCAATGCCGCCAGGAGCCAGCGCCAAAACGACAACCCGAAAGGCGGTATTTCCTCATAAATCCCGCGCCCGACAACCGTCGCCAACCCCCACAGAAAGCACGAGAGCGTCACCAAACAATAAGCGACCAACGGCGTCGGCTTATAGGTCTCCAGGGTTTTTGCGAGTGAAATTTTCGGTGCAGTATTCAATGATCGATCAGCTATCGTGCCGGCCCCCAGTTTCTTTTGAGTTTAAGATATGGGTTTCGGAGGTGGGACACTAGCAAATACTATCCGGTGATTTATTCCCCGTCCTTCGAGACGCGCTTTCAGCGCTCCTCAGGATGAAGTGAATATTTAAATTTCTTCATCCTGAGGAGCCGCGCCAGCGGCGTCTCGAAGGACGGGAAGTAAAGCTTGTCCGTTCAGCCCGAATAACTCTTCTTACTCATCGGATCGCGCCCCCGCCCGACGGGCCTGCCCTCGTCGTCGAGCACATGCACCAGCCTGCCGCTGTTGTCGACGAGCAGTCCATGGTCGAGGAACTGATCAGTGATCGCAATCTGCTCCAAAGCGATTTCGGTACGGCGTTCCTTGCTGCCCCAAAGACAGAACAGCGCAAACGGGATCACCAAGGCGGCAATGCCAAATCCGATATAGGCCGCGACCCCAGGCTGTTCGCGGTGCAAAAACAAAGCAACCGCGATAAATACAAACCCCATCACCACCGCGCCCTTTGATTTTTTGTGGATTTTAACCTGCTCGTCATGTTGTGCATACAAAACCGCCAGCTTGCGACATTCTTCTTGCAGTTGTTTCTTTAACTTGAAGGGGAGTTGGAGGGACTTCGCCATGTGTTATACCAAGGAGTACATCACTGTGTCTCATCCCCGCGCAGTCGCAAGGCCCACATTAGACCCAAACACGCCCCCTTGGCATGGGGAAGCAAGCCAAGAGTCAAGAGAAGGATCGTCGGCGCCCATAATGACGCATGCACCCATAGGGGTGGAGAGAATGTCAGTTCGACATAAAACGCGAGTGAGACAACGATATGCCCGGTCACTAAGATCATCAGCCAAGGCGCAAAATCGTCCGTGCGAATATGGTCGAGCTTTTCACTGCACGCACCACAGGCGGGCGTCGGCTTTATATAGGTTTGAAAAATTCGACCCATCCCACAATTCGGGCAGCGTTTGCGAACACCACGAGATATAGAGAGAAGGATCGAGCGCTTCGGGCCTGTATCAGTCATCATTTCCTACTGTGTCAAGAATCTCTGCACTCTTTACAACGCAGCCGACAAGAAGTACATCACTGCCATTATAAATGTTCCGTCGCGCCATTGCTTGCGGCGACGTGCGCCGCCCAGCGGATAATCCGAAATCCGGCGCACTAAATTCGTATTCCGAAAGAAAAAACATGACAGCATTCGAAGGTGTCGTTCCGGCGCTTGGCCAAGCATTGGACAAACGCGGTTACACCGTATTAACCCCGGTTCAAACGGCGGTAATCGCCCCGGGCCTCGGCCAGGGCGACGCCTTGGTTTCGGCGCAAACCGGGTCTGGCAAGACCGTGGCCTTTGGGCTGGCTTTAGCTCCGACCCTGTTGGACGGCGCGGACCGGTTCGAGCGCGCCCGCACCCCCTTGGCCTTGATCATCGCGCCGACCCGGGAACTGGCCCTGCAGGTAAAGCGCGAATTGGAATGGCTATATGAAATGACCGGCGCGTCTATTGCGTCCTGTGTTGGCGGCATGGACATGCGGACTGAACGCAGCAATCTTAACCGGGGCGCACATATTGTTGTTGGGACCCCCGGACGGCTGCGCGATCACATTGAACGGGGCTCGTTCAATACATCGACGCTTCGCGCTGTGGTGTTGGACGAAGCCGACGAAATGCTCGACTTGGGCTTTCGCGAAGATCTGGAATATATGCTCGATACCACACCCAGCGACCGCCGCACCTTGATGTTTTCCGCCACCGTGCCGCGCTCGATCGCGACCCTTGCCAAGCGCTACC
>JABJKH010000002.1 GCA_018660465.1 Rhodospirillaceae bacterium | reverse complement strand
GCGACACGGGCGACGTCGTCTGCCCCTATTGCAGCGCGCAGTTTATACTGAGCGACGATGCCGAAGAGGCGGCGGGCCACTGACCGAGGCTGCCTCAAACCCAAAGCATGTCTTCCTGATCGACGGATCGGGATTTCTTTTCCGCGCCTATCACGGCCTGCCGCCGATGACGCGTGCCGATGGAACGCCGGTAAACGCGGTATTTGGTTTCACCAAGATGCTGATGAAGCTGGTCGAAGATACGGACGCGGATCATATCGCGGTGGTCTTTGACCGCGCCCGCAAAACATTTCGCAATGAAATTTACGGTGAATACAAAGCCCATCGGCCGCCACCGCCTGATGATCTAATTCCGCAGTTTGCATTGGTTCGTGAAGCCACCCGCGCGCTTAATATTGCAGAGGTCGGCATGGAGGGTTACGAGGCCGATGACCTGATCGCGACCTACGCCCGCCAGGCGCGGGAAATTGGGGCCGAGGTCACCATAGTATCCTCAGACAAAGACTTGATGCAGTTGGTGGGCGACGGCGTCACCATGCTGGATGCGATGAAAAATAAAACAATTGGCCCCGATCAAGTGATGGAAAAGTTCGGTGTCGGGCCGGACCGGGTGATTGATGTTCAGGCCCTTGCCGGAGATTCGTCAGATAACGTGCCGGGTGTGGCCGGGATCGGTGTTAAAACGGCGGCGCTGCTGATCAATGAATATGGCGACTTGGATCAGGTCCTGGCCCGGGCCGAGGAAGTCAAACAACCCAAGCGGCGTCAGAGTCTTTTGGATCAGGCGGATCTGGCGCGGGTATCGCGTGAACTGGTTACCTTAATGCAAGACGTGCCCGTCGAAATGCCGCTCAGCGATTTTGCGGCTAAGGACATAGAGCCCGAGACCCTTATTAAATTTCTGGAAGCACAGAATTTTAAATCCATGGTCACGACGATCAAAAGCCGTTTTGGCGTAGAGGGGGCAGCTGAGGATGTGGTCGAAGCGCCCGTCGAGTCCCGCTACGAATTGGTGCAAACCGTGGCAGCGTTGGAAGCTTGGGTGGCGCGCGCGACGGAAGCGGGTTGGGTCGCAGTGGATACGGAGACCACCTCGCTGAATTCCATGCGGGCGGAATTGGTTGGCGTGTCGCTGTCGATTGATCCGGGACACGCGTGTTATATCCCGTTAGCGCACAAGCAGGCGCTGGAGCAAGGAACCTTGGACCTGGGAGGTGAGGGCTCAGGTGATGGCGACGAGGCGTTGGAGCAAATTCCTGTGGACCAAGCCCTGGCAATTTTAAAGCCGATGCTTGAAGACCCGGCGACGCTCAAAATTGGCCAGAACATCAAGTACGACATGCAAATCTTTGCCAAGGTGGGCGTTTTCATCGCCCCCGTCGATGACACCATGGTGTTGTCGTATGTGTTGGAAGGCGGGATGCACGGCCACGGCATGGATGAATTGGCGCAATTGCATTTGGATCGCACGACTGTGAAGTTCAAAGAAGTGGTCGGCAGCGGAAAATCTCAGATCACATTCGACTATGTGCCCCTCGAAAAAGCTTTGGACTACGCCGCCGAAGATGCCGACATCACGGCGCAATTGCATCGGGCGATGAAGTCACGGCTGGCGACCGAACATATGACGACGGTGTACGAGACCCTTGAGCGGCCCTTAATCCCGGTTCTAGAAGCGATGGAACGGACCGGTATTTGCGTGGATGCAAAAGAGTTAAAACGCCTCAGCGATGATTTCGCCGTGCGGGCGGCTGACCTGGAAGTTGAAATCCATAAGCTGGCAGGCCGGGAATTCAATGTTGGGTCGCCAAAACAATTGGGCGAAATCCTGTTTGATGAAATGAGTTTGCCCGGCGGCAAGAAAGGCAAGACAGGGGCCTACGCCACCGGCGTCGATGTCTTGGAAAAGTTGGCGGCTGAGGGGCATGACTTGCCGGTCCGGGTTCTGGAATGGCGGCAACTTTCAAAACTCAAAAGCACCTATACGGACAGCCTGATCAAGCAAGTGAACCCGGATACAGGCCGGGTTCATACGTCCTACGGCATGGCAGGGGCCTCGACCGGCCGGCTCAGTTCCAATGACCCCAACTTGCAGAACATTCCCATTCGTACCGAAGAAGGCCGCAAAATCCGCTGCGCCTTTGTGCCGGAAAAAGGGTTTCGATTGTTGTCGGCGGATTACTCGCAAATCGAACTTCGATTGCTGGCCCACGTGGCGGAGATTGAATCCCTGAAAGACGCCTTCCACGAAGGCCTCGACATTCACGCCATGACCGCATCACAAGTCTTCGGCGTGCCCTTGGAAGGCATGGACCCGATGGTGCGGCGTCAAGCTAAGGCGATTAACTTCGGCATCATCTACGGCATCTCGGCATTCGGCTTGGCGCGGCAACTGGACATTTCCAACGGCGAAGCCAAGGACTACATCGACGCCTACTTCGAACGCTATCCGGGAATCAAGGACTACATGGAAAGTGCCAAAAAACAGGCCCGCGAAGACGGCTTCGTCCGCACCTTGTTTGGCCGCAAAATCCACATCAAGTCGATCAATGAAAAAAATCCGATGCGGAAAAACTTCGGCGAACGCGCCGCCATCAACGCCCCCATCCAAGGCGGTGCCGCCGACATCATCAAACGCGCCATGATCCGCGTGCCAGGGGTTCTTGATCGCGAAGGCCTAAACGCTCGGATGTTGCTTCAAGTCCACGACGAATTAATCTTTGAAGTCCCTAACGCCGAAACCGATGCCACCATCGTGGCTGTTAAACAGGTGATGGAATCAGCTGCCGAATTGGACGTTCCTTTGGTCGTCGATACCGGGATTGGCGACAATTGGGACGAGGCACATTAACAGGCCAGTAAGGTAATTAAGTGATGAGTTACCTCCTCCTTCGAAACGTCAGACTTATGGGCGGCGCGCCGGTTGATGTGTGTGTCGAAGACGGCATTATCACCGAAATTGCCAAAACCATTGAGGCACCCCCAGAAACAAAAATTGAGGACGGCAAGGGACAACTTCTCGTTCCCGGGTTCGTCGATGCGCATATGCATTTGGATAAAACTTTTTGGGGGTTGCCATGGCGACCCCACCAGGCCGGACCCTTGACCATCGACCGAATTGAAAACGAACGTCGGTTACGTCGGGAAGAGGATGTTTCTTCTGAAGATCAGGCCATCAAACTCATGCGGCAAGCGATAGCTAAGGGCACAACCCACATTCGCAGTCACGTTGATATTGATACGGAAATTAGCCTCGCCAACTTGGAAGGCACCTTGGCAGCACGCGACCGCATGAAAGATCATGTGACGGTGCAATTGGTTGCCTTTCCACAGAGCGGGATGCTGGTGAATCCAGGCGCTGCAGACCTGTTGGACTTGGCGATCACGGCGGGGGCGGATTTGGTTGGTGGCATTGACCCGTCGATTATCGAACGTGACCCGGCGGGTCACATCGATGGGATTTTCGCCATAGCGGACCGCCATGGTTGTGGTATCGATATTCATCTGCACGAGCCCGGTAACCTAGGTGGATTTGCGATAGAGCTAATTGCGGACCGGACACGTGCACTTGGGTTACAAGGAAAGGTAAACATCAGCCATGCCTTTTGCTTAGGCTTGGTCGATCAACCCTATTTTGAGAAGCTTGCAGGCTTGCTTGCCGACAACGAGATTTCAATTATGACCCACGCGCCGGGCTATATCGCCTTCCCGCCGATTAAACCCCTTCGAGAAGCAGGCGTTGTTTTGTGTTCCGGCTCCGACAATGTCCGGGACGCGTGGGGGCCTTATGGCAATGCGGATATGCTGGAACGCGCGATGCTGCTCGGCTACAGGAGCAACTTCCGCCTAGACCAGGATATCGAGACGGCGTTGGATATAACCACCTTCGGCGGTGCCGCCGTCATGGGGGCGGAGTCTTATGGTCTTGAAGTTGGTAATCAAGCCGACTTCGTCGTCGTCCCCGGGGAAACCTTGGCCGAAGCCGTGGTCAATCGCCCGCCGCGCACCTTGGTGGTTAAGGGAGGAGTTGTTGTTGCGCGCGATGGAAACTGTCTCGTTTAAATTTAATCCGAAGCATACTCGCACAGGTTACGCCGTGTTGTGGGCGAAGAAGTTTAGAGAAAACCACTTGGCAAAATCACGGGTATCCTGCCGCTTTCCTTCGAGTTTAATGGTTTCCGAATTTAGGGCTTCGGTTAGCGGTTTTCTGCCCATCCATACTTCTGTTAGGGCACGGATGTGGGAACTGACAATTAAGTCGATGTCATGACCTGGGTCACGCAAACATAGATCGACGTCACCGCGTTCAAAGAGCAGCCACCAAAGACGTTGCCCTTTTTTAATGCCGGAGAGTTCGAACTGAACGACGGCGCGCCGGTCGTCTGGAAAAACAGTGCCATCGACGTTGCGCCGAATGTCCCACATCAGAAGTGAAGGATCTAATTCTTCCTCGGTATATTCCTTCTTCAGCCATTTTTCCGCCCAGAAACCGTACATGGTAATAATCGGACGGAGTTCTTGGCCCGCCTCGGTCAGAACATACTCATAACCCTTGCCACTGGGTGCCGGGTTTTTAACGACAAGCCCTGAACCTTCAAGCTCTGTCAGCCGGGTGGACAAAAGAGAAGGCGACATGAGCGGCAGTCCCTTCTGTAATTGACTGAACCGCTGACTGCCGCACAACAGCTCGCGCACCACCAACGGCATCCATTTGGCCGTGAGAATTTGCGCCGTCATGGCGATGGGGCAAAATTGTCCGTATTCGCTTTCTCGTTTCATAAGCTAAACCTTATTCAATGTGCCCAAATAATTATACTACAAATTTTATACTATAATAAATTTTCAGCCGGAGCCATTGTCCTGCCAACAAATTAATGGAGGTTCCAATGGACATGCACGTAGATATGAAAAACTTTTTGGGTTTGCTCGATGAAATCGGGCCTGAATTCGCCGAACGGTCAATGAAGATGGCTGATACAGACACGTTCGCGGTTGAAAATATTGAGGCGCTGAAACGTTACAAATTTTATTCGGCGATGGTGCCGGTGGAATTCGGCGGTGGCGGGGTCACGCATTCGGAAATGTGCGCGATCATCCGTAAATTAGCAGGTTTCTGCCCGTCGACGGCGCTGACACTTTCCATGCATCAGCACATTATCGGCGCCAACCGATGGAACCACCAACGGGGCAATCCAGGCCAAGCGCTGCTGGAGAAAGTAGCCGCCAAGGAACTTGTTCTGGTGAGTACGGGGGCCAATGACTGGCTGTCATCGTCGGGAGAGGTTGAAAAGACCGAAGGTGGCTATCTCGTTTCCGCCAAGAAGGGTTTTGCCAGTGGCAGCCCTGCAGGCGACCTCGCAATCACATCCGCGCCTTATGAGGACCCGGAAGCAGGTTGGCAGGTGCTCCATTTCCCCGTTCTGATGAACACCGAAGGTGTTTCAATCATTGAAAATTGGCAGGCCATGGGGATGCGCAACACCGGCTCCAATTTGATCGTCTTCGATAAGGTGTTCGTGCCGGAAGAGAACATTGGTGTCAGGCGACCCAGAGGCGCGTTCCACCCAATGTGGAATGTGGTTTTGACCGTTGCATTGCCGCTGATCATGTCGGCCTACCAAGGCATTGCAGATGCAGCCGCGGGCATTGCCAGGGACCGCGCCAAAAATGCGCTGGGTGATCCCCATTTGCCCTACTTATTGGGAGAAATGGAAAATGCTTTCACGACGTCGGAAGTCGCCTATGAGAGCATGGTGGCAATTGCCAACAATTTGAATTTCGACCCTGTCGTCGAAAATGCTGACAACATCCTCAAGCGGAAGACCATTATTTCCAATGCGGTGAAAGAGGTAACAGCCAAGGCCATGGAACTTTCTGGCGGCCCCGGCTTCACTCGAGCAACCCGTCTTGAGCAATTTTTCCGCGACGCCCAGGCAAGTCAGTTCCATCCCTTGTCAGAGAAAAAACAAGTTCACTTCTCTGGTCGGCTGGCAATGGGTTTGGACCCTATTGATTTAACAGGTAAGGATTGATGGGGCGCTAATTCTCTACGCTTCTGGCAAACCGGCGGATTTCATTCCGGCCAAGATTCGTGCACGTTGTTGATCATCAGCATAGGGGATGCGGGTGTCAAAAATGGATATGTTGGTTAGCGGGTACATTTTTAATAGCGCCTCAACATGTACGTTCGCAGCATCTAAATTACCAAGTTCGACTTCGGTTACCGACATAAAATATTTGGGTACAGGGAATCCAGGAACCATCTGAATGGCGCGACCCAGAAATTCGTGGGCGGTTTCGAGATCATTTAGCAGCAAATAAGCGTGGCCAAGGTGGCTATAAATATTTGGCGGCGGCATTGGGTCATAACGCAATGCCTCTTCCGCCATTTCTATCGCGCGTGCTGGATTGCCGGCGAAGTTTAAGACCTCAGCAAAAAACCCGAGCGAATTGGCGTTATTGGGATCAAGTTCCAGGGATCGTTCGAAACTGGCTATGGCACCCGAGTGTTCTCTCAAAAACGATTGGACCCAACCCAGTTGGCTTTGGCCAAAGGAAGAATAAGGATCAAGTTCAACAGCTTTTTCGGCTTTTGTTTTAGCGATAATAAGCCCGTCATCATACCCTTCCCACAAGAATGACCAGCCACTTTGATACGGGAAGACCTGACCCGCCCAGGCATCGGAAAAATTTGGATCGACTTCAATGGCCTGCTCGAACAGTTGAATACTCTGAAGATTTGTTTCCGGCGTAAATTGAAAAAATTTTGCCCTGCCTTTTAGACTTAGCTCATACGCCTCAACGCTCGACGTTTGCCGACTTTTTTCTTGGTCTGTAATTAAATTAGCCGCAAGTGCCGCGACGATCTTTTCCGTAATTTCATCCTGCAGAGCAAAAATATCATCCATGTCCCTATCGTAGCGTTCGGCCCAGATATGCCCGCCTGATTGGGCATCGATGAGTTGTGCATTGATGCGGATGCGGTTGCCCGCTTTACGCACACTGCCCTCTAATACAGTCGCAACCCCTAAGGCAGCGCCAACCTCAATTATATTGACGCCGGATTTTTTAAACGAAAACGAAGAATTTCGCGCAATCACAAACATATCTGTATTTTTGGAAAGGTCCGTAATCAGGTCTTCGGTCAGACCATCCGCAAAATATTCCTGCTCCGGATCGCCGGATAAATTATTAAACGGCAATATGGCGATGGAGTTTTTTGGCCGGGTAGGTTCTAATTTGGGTTCGTCAGCAGCTTCATTTATTTCCTCTATCGTAGCGGCGCTTTCGTCAAGTTCCGCAACAAATCTAAATCCACGACGGGGAAAGGTGCGGATGACCGTTTGCTCCTGACCATCATCACCAAGCGCCCGCCGCACCGCATTGATTCGCGCGTTGAGGGTGCCATCGGAAACGATACGGCCCTCCCAGACGGCCTCAAAAATCTCATCTTTTGAGACAACCCGATCCTTGTTTTCCACGAGAAACCGAAGCAATTCGAAGACTTGAGGCTGGACGCTCAGAAGCGCCCCATTGCTTGCAAGTTCTAGGCGCTCTGTATCAAGCGAAAATTCCCTAAACCGGTAAATCACGGGCTTTTCAAACTTTCATTTAGACGAATTAAGACAAATAAAGCATACGGCAAGCAAAAATTAAGCTCACGTTCAAGCGCGCCTGACAAAGTTTGCATATTCTCTTTTCAACACGCAACGACTTATCACTTTGAAGGAGAGAGCTATGTTTTCACAAATCACCTGGACAAACCAAATTGAAACTCAGATCAGAGAATTTGCTAAGAGCATAAGGATTGCAGCGAAACAGATGCTTGCCAGCCAAACAACGGATGCTCGTAAATTGATCAGTTCGTCAGAAAATACAGATGTTTCGAGTTTTAAGGGGATTTTGTAGACTGTTACTTGAGCACTCTAAGATAGAGTTTAGGCCCGTTGAGCCCTGCGCCGATTACGCTTTATCCTAAGTACCACCCGATACCCCAGCAAAACTGCGAGGATCATGCCGTAGATAATCGGTTCGCGGAAATCAGCTCTGATGATCATGTAGAAATGGAACACGCCTGCAATGGCAGCCACATAGACAAGTTTGTGCAGTTTGTTCCAGCGGGCACCTCCCAGGCGTTTGATCATGCCTTTGGTGGAGGTGGCGGCCAAGGGGATCAAAATTATAAACGCAAACATGCCGACGGTGATGTACCAGCGTTTGATAATGTCCTTCCAAATTTCAATCCAATCGAAGAACTGGTCGAGGACGATATAGCTGGTCCAGTGGAGGGTAATGTAGAAAAAAGCGAACAACCCGATCATGCGTCGAAACCGGACCAGCACGGGCAGGCCGAGCAATTCGCGCAACGGCGTCACGGCCAGGGCAAACAGCAAAAACCGTAACGACCATCCGCCGAGATATCGGTTGTTGGCCTCAATAGGATTGGCACCAAGGGCTTCGTCAAACCACAGCCAACCGAGCCATGCCAAGGGAACGAGGCAGAGCGTGAAGACAAGAGGCTTAATATACCACCGCACTTAAATTAAAAATTCTTCCGCATATCCATGCCCGCGTACAGGCTGCCGACTTCGTCCGCGTAGCCGTTGAGCATGGGTGTCTTTTGTTTAAGGAACTTGCCTAAGCGCCGTTCTTTGCTTTGGCTCCAGCGCGGATGATTAACCTCTGGGTTCACGTTCGAATAAAAGCCGTACTCTCGGGGCGCTTGCTGGTTCCATGACGTCGGTGGCATTTTTTCCTGTAGCTTGATCTTGACGATCGACTTGATGCTCTTGAAACCGTATTTCCAGGGCACGATCAAACGGATGGGCGCGCCGTTTTGGTTGGGCATCACTTCGCCGTACAGCCCGACCGCCAACAGCGTCAGCGGGTGCATGGCTTCATCCATGCGCAGGCCTTCGACGTAGGGCCAATCCAAAGAATTGCGTTTTTGTCCGGGCATTTGTTTGGGGTCATGCAATGTTTCGAAGGCGACAAATTTGGCATTGCCGGTGGGCTCAAACCGTTTCAGCACATCGGCCAAGGGAATGCCGACCCAGGGTACAACCATGGACCAAGCCTCGACACACCGGAAGCGATAGACGCGTTCTTCTAATTTGTGGGGTTTGATGAGGTCTTCGAAGCCAATGGCACCGGGCTTGCCGACTTCGCCTTCTATATTCACCGTCCAGGGTTTGGTTTTAAAATCTTGTGCGCGGCGCTTGGGGTCGCGCTTGCCGGTGCCAAATTCGTAGAAATTATTGTAGCTGGTGATATCTTTGTAGCTGTTGGGCTCTTCTTTGGTGCTGAAGGGACCCTTGGTGACGCCCGCCAGTTTAACCCGCTTGGGGTCTGTTGCCGCAAATACAGATTGCGGAGTTAGTAGCCCGGGAACGGCAATGCTTGCGCCCGCAACTGCGGCCGTTTTCATGAATTTCCGGCGTTCCAAAAACACCGATTTGGGGGTAATCTCAGACGAAGCGACGTCGGACGATTTGCGGATTTTTATCAACATGTGCGGGCGTTCCTTAAACTGGTCGGGTCAAAAAGTTAGAGCGCATTATATGTAAGCATTATTTTGGTCTAATTCATCCTCAATTTAATGATATTCTCTCACTAAACTTGAGTTTAAGACAATGTTCGCGCCCTCCACTACATAAACGCCCCAAGTTTACGTTTATTCCCCCATTGTTCGTTTATTATTTTTAGCGGAACCATGGGTGACCCGTAAAACTAAAAATATTCTTGGATAGGTCTTATCGGGTGTTTCGCTTCGCCAAAATTGGGTATAAGTAGCAGGACATGCGAACACTCTATCATTTATGGCTTTCCCCGTTTTGCCGCAAGGTGCGTCTGTGTCTTCAGGAAAAGAACCTGGAGTTCGAGATGCATGTTGAGGAAACCTGGGCCCGACGGCAGGATTTTTTGGCGCTTAATCCGGCTGGTGACGTCCCGGTTCTGGTGGAACCCAACGGCACGGCCCTGTCCGGCAGCAATGTCATTTGCGAATATCTCGAAGAAATTCAGTCGGATACTCCACTAATTTCCGGAAGCCCCGTGGCCAAAGCGGAAATTCGGCGCTTGGTCGGGTGGTTTGATCGAAAATTCAACGATGAAGTCACCGATAACCTGGTCGGTGAAAAGGTGATGAAGCGGTTTTTGGGTTTAGCGGAACCAGATTCCAGGGCGATTCGCGCGGGCCATGCTAATTTGCCCCATCATCTGGACTATATCGCGTATTTGGTGGAGCGCCGGAAATGGCTTGCCGGGGAACAAATGACCCTGGCTGATCTTGCCGCCGCTGCGCATCTCTCAGCGATTGATTATCTTGGCGATGTTCCTTGGGACAGTCACCCAGAGGCCAAGGACTGGTACGCTCGGATTAAATCCCGGCCAAGTTTCCGCCCCTTGTTGGCCGATCACATTCCAGGCGTCATTCCCGCCAAGCACTACAAAAACTTAGATTTTTAGCGTCTACGGACAAACAAAAAGTCACCCCCCTCATGCCCGGCTTTACGGACGTCGGAGTATTCAGGTGTTTGGTCGGCCTGCAGCATCACCGGGCGGCGCATTTTATTGAACAACTGAGTGCCATCGAGGATGCCGTTGTTGCCCTTAAGGACGTCTAGAAACACACTGGCAAAGGGCGAATGACCGCTTTGACCTTTATCGGCAACCGGCTCCAGCCCGCCGGAGGTAATCACCAAACGCGCCCGCTTTTCCGCCATGCGTTTGATGTAGTCAGGCGAATTATCCTGAATTTTTGCGCCGCGCACGAGGGTCCCTGAGTAGCAACTATCGGCAACCACCATGACATGTTTGGCGTTCAGCGCCTTGAGCGTCACGGTGAGATCAGAATTCGAGACCCAATTTGTCCGCCGATTGGGCTTTGCGTTCACTGGCAGCCAATAGCCCTGCTCACTCGCCTCGTCCAACCAGCCGTGGCCAGCGTAATAGATCAAAAGATTATCACTGTCGGTGAGTTTCTCTCGGTATTCATCCAAGGCATCCAGGATGTCTGACCGGCTCGCATCGGTCAGTACTTTGACTTTATAGCCATAGGATTTTTTCAAAACTGCGGCGATTGCTTTCGCATCCCCCAACGCCGTCGCTAACTTGGGCAGGTGTTTGTAATTGTTGCTGCCAATGATCAGGGCATAGTATTGGCCAAATTCAATGTCCGAGTACTTGGCCAGGGTTTGCTGAATGGCGTTGGCCGGACCCGGCAATGGTGATGGAGAGCGCGACGCGGTTTTCGTTGTTGGTTGAGAACTCAGTCCCAAAAAGCGGTTCACCAAGAGTTGCTTCTTGGCCTCAAAGTCTTGTGGGGTTAAGAGACCTTTATCCCGCAGACTTTTGAGCACTCCCAATTGCTGCTCAAGGCTAGGCTGTTTGGGTTGGGGGGCCGCTTGGCGGGTTGCTTGTTCTGTCTGTTGTTTCCGGAGTGCCGCAATTTCTTGCGAAAGCTTCTGGCGCTCGGCATCGGCGGCCTTGCGCGCGGCGTTTTGCTCAGGGCCTGATTTTTTGGGAGCCAAACCCCTGGAGGAGTCGGATATTGCAGCGGTTTGGGTTGGTGCTTGGCTCTTACGATTTACAGTAACCGTACACTCGCGGGAGCCAAATTTGCCCCCTAGATTAATGGGTTCTCCCGCCTGGAATTCGCCGGTAAAATACCAGTTTCTGGATCGATTTCCGGGGTTAAACGTTCCTTCCAAACTAATGCTTCCCCGTCCCGATGCGCTAACATCCAGAAGGCCGGATGTCTGGTCGAACCGCGTACTCCCTCCGGTTTCGGTCATGGTTACGGTTTTACCCTGAATGGCCAGACGGGCTTGTCTCTTAAAGGCCCGGCGTCCATTTCTGGAGGCGCTACACGAGAGTCGACCTTTCCAAATACCATCGAAATTGTTGCCCGTGGCGGAAGCTTGGTGCGCTTGTGGCCGGGAATCGCGCTGTATTTTACGCGATAGGTTAATCTTACACGACCTTGGTCCGAAGTCCCCATCCAACAGAATCTTCTCAGCGGATGCCTTAATTTGTCCTGTGAATGAATACGTTAGATCATTCCGGCGCTTATGTTCGACATCACCGGTAATTTCGATTTCTCCAGCTTCTGATATAACACCTTCCTCAAGCTCCACCTCGCCTTTAGTTTGACGGAGGGAAAATGGCATGCCGCTGGTATCGAAGGAAAAGTCTGCGTGATCGCCTCTGATTTTAAGCGTCGCTGGCTTTTTCATTGGCCGGAGCCGATCAATGCCACCGTTGTCGCAGGAAAGTCGGCCCTGCCAATCGCCATCATATTTTCCGGCAGCAATACTGGAGCCATTAAATAGGCTAAGTACGGCGATGACTCCTATACCAAAGCCCACCCGTTTATGTGCTGAAAATTTCATCACTGGATAAATCAATCCATCTCAAACGCATTCAATATCGACGCCAAATTATACCGAAATAAAGGGTTTAGCGGAACAACGAAGTGTTTTTGCACCCAATTAGTGGCCTATTTTCTCATTTTTTGGTCGTTTTTTGCTGTTTAGGTCCATTTTTTCCAGATTAACCTGTGCGTCATCGGCGGCAATGGAATTAGGGGCAATCGACAAAACTTTTAACCAGTCTCGTCGGGCACCGTTCTTGTCTCCTTTCAAGCGACGGATAATGCCCCGTTCAAGAAGGCCTTCGGGATTATATTCATCCAGGGCCAATGCGCTGACAATTGCGGTTTCCGCTTGCTCCAGTTTATCAGTAAACCTGAGCGCTGTCGCCCGGAAAACAAGCGCGTCAATTCGTGTTGGGTCCTTGGCCAGGACGATATTCAAGTCAGCGAGGGCCGTCATATAATCGCCCCGTTCTGCATGCATCGTGGCCCGATCTACCAGCAGGTCTGGGTTGGCAGGCGAAATTTTTAAAGCCGTATTCATTAAGGCAATTGCCCGGGTTGGCTTTCCTTCCAAGTGTCGCGCTTGGGCGGCTTGGGCTAATATTCCAGCCTGCACCTTCTTATCGCTCTGCATTTCCTGGGCTAGGGCTTCCAGGCGGTTTCCAGCTTCGTTGTAGAGTTTTAGACCGATCAGGGCGACGCCGATGCAATGTTGGGCGGCTTCTTCTCCACCCATATCTCGCCAATCCATGGCCCAATCAAACGCGGCATCCGGGTCTTCCCGTGCCATTTCCATACACTGGACGTATTTACGCGCATTGACCGAATCGCGCCTTGGGGCTGCAAAGCTGTTCGTGGCGTGCAAGGTCAGAATGCCAAGCAAAAGGATGAGGATAGAAAATTGGCATCGGGTCATGACCTTGTCTGTAGCATACCCAGACGGATAAAGTCAGGTGACTTTGTCAGGTGACTTTGAAGGAGAGAATTTAGTGACGAACGAGACACCCCACCTATTCTGTTTTGGATTGGGCTATAGCGCTGGGGTCTTTGCTGGAGCGTGTTCAGCCCAGGGATGGCGGGTTTCGGGGACACATCGTGGATTAGACGGCCCGGATCAGCCGACCAAAGAGGGCGTTAATCTTTATCCGTTTGATCGCACAACACCGTTTACAGAGTCACAGGTGTTGGAAGATGTCACTCATGTTCTGGTTTCCGTGCCGCCGGATGGGGACGGATGCCCTGTTGCTGATCTTTTGGGGGCCGACATCGCGCAGCTGCCAAATTTGACGTGGCTGGGCTATCTTTCAACGACAGGTGTGTACGGCGATACAGACGGGGAAAGTGTTGATGAAAACGCGCCTCTAAATCCCTCATCAGATAGAAGTCGCTTTCGGGTAAATGCGGAAAAAGCCTGGATAAAACTTTGGCGGGACAACGACATCCCTGTCCATATTTTCAGACTGGCTGGAATTTACGGGCCAGGGCGCAGCCCGTTGGATCGGGTTCGGTCTGGAAATGCGACTCGGACGGACAAGCCCGGTCAGCTATTTTCGCGCATCCATGTGGATGACATTGCGACGGTGCTTAGGGCGTCCATTGATCGGCCCCGACCGGGTGGCACCTATAATGTTTGTGATGATGACCCTGCATCGCCAGCCGACGTTGTGGCATATGCTTGCGAAATTTTGGGTGCAGAAACGCCGCCCTTGGTGGCTTTTGAAGAGGCTGAGAAAACAATGTCTCCCATGGCGCTCAGTTTTTGGCGGGATAACCGTCGGGTCGATAACACATTGATAAAAAAGGAACTATCCGTTCGCCTAGCATACCCAGACTATCATCGGGGTCTCGCCGCTGTTCTTAAAGTTGAGACCTCTTAAGGGCCCTCCACGGTCTTCAACAGCCCGTCCAACGTTGCGCGAAGTCGGTCGAGGTCTTGGGGTTCAGACAACCGATGGTCGCCGTTTTTAACAAATGTGGTTTCGACGCCGGTGCTTCGTAGACATTCAGAAATTTTCTGACTGGTCGTCCATGGAACGTCGTTGTCTTGCAAGCCATGGATTAAACGAACGGGACAATCGAGGGCGATTTCTTCGCGCAATAAAAGATTTTTCCGTCCGTCCTCAATTAGTTTTTGAGTGATGATGTAGTCATCTCCGTCATCGTAGTCGTTACCAATGGCGACCCGGCCTTCTTGTTCAAGCGTAACTCTTTGCTCAGGCGTAAAGTCGGCCCACATTAGGTCTTCGGTAAAGTCAGGAGCGGCAGCAATGCCCAGCAGTCCGGCAATTCTTTCGGGTCGGGCGAGAGCTGTCAGCAACATAATCCATCCACCCATGGAAGAGCCGACTAAAACTTGCGGCCCTTTAGTTAACTGATCTAAGGCAAAAATTGCATCGCTTGCCCAGTCGCCGATGCAGCCCTCCAGAAATTCTTCTGAACTTTCTCCGTGGCCGGTATAATCGAACCGTAAAAAAGCCTGACCCCGATTTTGGCAGAATTCTTCAAGGCACAGAGACTTGTCACCGTTCATGTCGGACACAAATCCCGTTAGAAACACCACGCCCGGGGACTTGCCAGGAGTGGAGTGGTAGGCGATAGTCTTTCCATCCTCGCGGGTTACTTTTTGCGAGGTGGAGGCAGAACAATTTGTTAGGTTATTCATGACGATACCGGCTAAGTGAACGGGATGTCAGACACTAGCATCAATGAAGTTCCAGAGGAACAAGGCTCTGGCATCAATGGGGTTCCAGAGGAACAAAACTCGGAGCCGAGATTGGATTCTATAGGCGAATTAGACGGTCGCTTGGCGACGGTGCTGCAGGTTCTACCGGCATTGGGCGGTACAGGCGGTGTCGAGCGTGGTACGGTCGAAATTGCCCAAGCTGTTGTTGAAAGCGGCGGCCGGGCCTTGGTCGCGTCCGCGGGGGGCTTGCTGGAACACGATCTAAAGCGTGTCGGGGCCGAGCATTTTACCTTGCCTGTCGACAGCAAAAATCCATTTGTCATGTGGGCGAATGTCGCACGCCTGTCAGAACTCATTCAAAAGCAAAATGTAGATGTCGTTCATGTGCGGTCACGCGCACCTGCCTGGAGCGCCTTCTTTGCTGCCAGACGAACAGCGCGCCCCTTCGTGACGACATTTCACGGCACCTATAATGAGGGCGGGTGGTTAAAGCGACGCTACAATTCGATTATGACCCGGGGGGCGCGGGTTATTGCAATTTCAGGATTTATTGCAGGTCTGGTTCGGCAGCGTTATGGCGTCCCTGCATCTGTTATTCGTGTCATTCATCGGGGTGTTGAACTGGAACGATTTGATCCGGCGCAGATTTCCGCAGAACGGGTTGTCGCGTTGGCCACCCAATGGCGGCTTGATGACGGGTTGCCGGTGGTTATGCTGCCGGGGCGCTTGACCCGATGGAAAGGCCAGACGGTTTTTATCGAGGCGATCGCAAAGTTAAACCGTACCAATCTACGGTGTGTGTTGGTGGGCGATGATCAAGGCCGAACCGGATACCGCAGTGAATTAGAGGGGTTGATCGAAAAGTATGATCTGAGCGAGGTCGTGCGCTTCGTCGATCATTGCAATGACATGCCCGCGGCCTTCATGTTGGCAGACTTAGTTGTCTCAGCATCAACCGATCCGGAAGCCTTTGGACGGATTGTGCCTGAAGCCCAGGCCATGGGCCGTCCGGTCATCGTCTCCAATCATGGCGGAGCCCGGGAAACGGTCATCGAAGGCGAAACCGGCTGGTTGACAGAGCCGGGGGATGCAGGTGCATTGGCAGACGCGATCACACGGGTTCTTGATCTATCAGAAGCCGCGCGTAATCAAATGGCGAAAAGGGCGATTGCCAACGTTCGCGAAAATTTTTCCCGGCAATCCATGTGCACTAAAACCCTGGAAGTCTATAACGATGTCCTACGGCTAAAGATGAGCGCGTGATGACCGTCGGCGGTGACTCTACCCCGCATATTCTGGTGATTAAATTAGCAGCCTTGGGCGATTTCGTGCAGGCGTTGGGTCCGTGTGCGGCAATTCGGCAGCATCATAAAGACGCGCGGATTACCCTTCTGACAACGGCACCGTTTGAAGACCTCGCCCGACAAAGCGGCTATTTTGACGAGGTCTGGCTCGATACTCGGCCCAAGCTTTGGCAACCTTCTCGTTGGATGGCTCTCAGACGGAAATTAAAATCGGGCGCGTTCGAGCGGGTCTATGATTTGCAGACATCGGACCGCAGCGGGTTCTATTTCAAGCTGCTTGCGCCAGGCCCCAAGCCCGAATGGTCCGGCATTGCTAAAGGCTGTTCCCACCCGCACGCTAATCCCAAGCGAGATTTCATGCATACCTACGAACGCCAAGCCGAACAGTTGGCGATGGCAGGAATTTTGGATGTGCCTCGTCCCGATCTTTCATGGGTAACAGCCGATATTACCGCATTTGACTTAGCTGGGAATTATGCCTTGCTGGTTCCAGGCGGTGCAGCGCATCGACCCGAAAAGCGGTGGCCTGCTGAGGCTTATGGCGCACTTGCGGCACGCCTTGCAGACAAAGGAATACAGCCCATTCTGCTTGGCACCTCGGGCGAACGCGCGGTGTTAGATGAAATCATGGCGCTGTGTCCTGGGGTTAAAAATCTGGCCGATCAAACCGATTTTGGCCAGATCGTGGCCTTGGCCTGGAATGCTCAATTCTGCGTTGGCAATGATACTGGGCCGATGCACTTGATCGCTGTCGCCGGCTGTCGTTCAACTGTGTTATATTCGGCCGCTTCTGATCCTGCACTCTGCGCCCAACGGGGACAGGATGTGCGGATATTAAGACGTGACCGATTGAGTGAACTGTCGGTTGAGGAGGTGTTGGCCGACGACGCTTCTTGACAGGCGGATTAATCGGTCTACATTTCGCGCGATTTTAAAGACTAACAAGGTTTAACACTCCCATGGTTGCGATCACCCTCCCCGACGGCAGCGTCCGCGAATTTGATGGTTCTGTGAGTGGCTTAGAACTGGCCACAGATATCGGTCCCGGTTTGGCCAAAGCAGCGCTCGCCATTCGTATGGGCGGCGAAATGCGTGACCTTTCAACAGTGATTGATGCGGATGCTGAAGTATCCATCGTCACCGGCAGAGATGACGATGCGCTGGAACTGTTTCGCCACGATACGGCTCACGTGATGGCGGAGGCGGTGCAGGAGATTTATCCCGGCACCCAAGTCACCATCGGCCCCGCCATTGAAAACGGCTTTTACTATGATTTTGCCCGCGATGTGCCGTTTACGCCGGAAGACCTGGAAAAAATCGAAGCCAAGATGAAGGAGATCATCAAACGGGATGAGCCTTTCGTGCGCGAAGTCTGGGACCGGCAAAAGGCTATGGATACCTTCCGCGATAAGGGAGAAAGCTACAAAGTTGAATTGATTGAGGCGATCCCTGAAGGCGAAGACATCGGCATCTATCGTCAGGGCGACTGGTTCGATGTCTGCCGCGGCCCGCACATGCCGAGCACAGGAAAAATTGGCAAGGCGTTCAAATTGATGAAGCTCGCGGGGGCTTATTGGCGGGGTGATTCCAACAACGCCATGCTGCAACGCATCTATGGCACGGCTTGGGCGACCGAAAAACAGCTCAAACAGCACCTGCACATGCTGGAAGAGGCGGAAAAGCGCGACCACCGGCGTTTGGGTCGGGAAATGAGCCTGTTCCACATTCAAGAAGTCGCGACGGGATCCGTTTTCTGGCATCCCAAAGGTTGGATGCTGTATCAGGTCCTGCAAAATTACATGCGGGGTCGGCTAGAAGCTGAAAATTATGTAGAGGTCAACACGCCGCAGTTGGTGGATCGGGTGTTGTGGGAAGATTCAGGCCACTGGGAAAAATTCCGCGAACACATGTTCACGGCCGAATCCGAAGATCGGATTTTGGCGCTGAAACCGATGAACTGCCCCTGCCATGTGCAAATTTATAAGCAAGCCACCGTCAGTTATCGCGACCTGCCGATCCGCATGGCGGAATTTGGTTCCTGCCATCGGAATGAGCCGTCGGGCGCGTTGCATGGATTGATGCGCGTACGGGCCTTCACCCAAGATGACGCGCATATCTTTTGCACCGAAGATCAAATTACGTCGGAAACAATCGCGTTTTGTGACCTGTTGATGAGCATCTACAAAGAACTCGGCTTCGAAGATGTCTTGGTGAAATTCTCCGACCGTCCGGAAGTGCGCGCTGGTGAGGACGACGTTTGGGATAAGGCAGAGCAAGCGCTCTTAGATGCGACCAAAGCAACGGGGCTGGAAACCGAGCTTAATCCCGGTGAAGGCGCATTCTACGGACCGAAGCTCGAATTCGTGCTTCGGGATACGTTGGGCCGGGATTGGCAATGCGGCACGCTGCAGGTCGATTTTGTGCTGCCGGAAAGATTAGACGCCGCCTATATCGCTGAAGATGGTCAAAAACACCGCCCTGTCATGCTGCACCGGGCCATTTTGGGCTCGTTCGAACGCTTCATCGGTATCTTGATCGAACACTACGGCGGGCGTTTCCCGTTATGGCTGGCACCTACTCAGATCGTCATCGCTGGTATCACCAACGATGTGGACGATTACGCGCTGGAAGTGCGTGATGCGTTGACGGCTGCGGGGCTTCGGGTCGAAATGGACCTTCGGAACGAGAAGATCAATTACAAAATCCGTGAACACTCAGCCGCGAAAGTGCCGGTGATTTTGGTCGTCGGCGGGCGGGAAGCAGAAGAAAAAACCGTCGCGATGCGTCGCTTGGGCGGAAAAGATCAAGAAATTCTTGCGCTATCACAGGCAGTTGATACACTTTCTACTGAAGCGGCGGGGCCATTGTCGTCATTGTCTGAATAAGACATCAAATTTAAACAGGCGTCGCCAGAACTGGTTTCTTCTCTAAAGCCATTTAAGGGAGAGAGGAAATGAGTCGTTTTGCGCATGTTACAAAGCTGTTAGGTTGCAAAATGACTCCTGAAATGGAGATTTATAAAACGTTGGGAGAACTTTCATAGCTAAGCGTCCACAAAATCAGGCACCAGGCCACAGCGGCCCGCGTGTCAACGACATGATCGATGCCCCAGAGATTCGCGTTGTCGGCGCGGACGGAGAAATGGTTGGCGTCCTTACCGTAGCTGAAGGAATTGAACTTGCCGATGAGTTCGGGTTGGATTTGGTGGAAATTGCACCGAATTCAGATCCGCCTGTCTGCAAGGTGCTCGACTACGGCAAGTATAAATACGAAGAACAAAAACGCCGTAACGAAGCGCGCAAAAAGCAGAAGACCATCGAGGTCAAGGAGATCAAGATGCGTCCCGGCATCGACACCCATGACTACGAAACCAAAATGAAAGCGGCGCGCAAGTTTCTGAATAACGGCGACAAAGTCAAAGTCACCATTCGTTTTAGAGGCCGCGAAATGGCGCACCAGGAATTGGGCATGAAGGTGCTTGATCGAGTGCGCGAAGGACTCGAAGAAATGGCCAAGCTCGAACAGTTCCCAAAAATGGAAGGCCGCATGATGACGATGGTCGTGGCGCCTAAATGAGTTAGGCCGTGCGCCAATTGCGACAAATTAAAAAAGCCTGCTTCCCCATCAAACGGGGAGCAGGCTTTTGTTTGCCTGAGGTATAATGACTAAAATTTTAGATGCGTTGATTGATGCACGCTTAAATCAAAAGCCGGTTCCGCTGTATGGTGATACCAAAAAGCCGACCACACTAGAGGAAGGGTACGCCCTTCAGGAACAATTGCATGCGGCGCTTAAAGATAAAGATTTCGGTGAAATCGGTGGTCATAAAATCGGCTGCACGACGCCCGTGATGCAGGAATACTTAGGAATCCCCCATCCCTGCGCGGGCGGGATATTTTCTTCACGGATGTATGAGAAGTCCGTCGAACTCACCCTCGGTGATTTCATTAAGGTGGGTATCGAATGTGAGATTGGTGTTGTTCTCGGAGACGATCTGGACAGCACAAATCAGTACACCCGAGATAATGTTTCTCCCCATGTCGCATCGTGTTGCGCCTCAATCGAAATTGTCGACGACCGCTACGTTGATTATGAAGCCCTTGGCACACCAGCAACAGTTGCCGATGATTTTTTCAATGCGGCAGTCGTGGTGGGTGAGCCAATTCACGATTGGCAGGCAATAGACTTAGGCGCGATCAAAGGCGCGGTATCGGTCAATGGCGTTAATGTTGGCGAGGGAACAGGCGACATGATCCTCGGCCATCCTTTTGAAGCCCTCGCGTGGCTCGCAAACATGAAAGCCCAAAACCAAGCGCCCTTAAGAGAAGGCCAGTTTGTCACCCTGGGCAGTGTCGTCAAAACAGTCTGGATTGATCAGCCCGATACATTAGTCGAGATCGAATTTGAGAAACTCGGTGGCTGCCAGGTTCGCTTTAATCCATAAAATCGTCGATATAATCTTCGATGACCTGTTCCAGACTTTGATCTTGCGGCAGCCCAAGTGCCAAGCCGCGGGAACTATCGATCTCCGTTGGCCAGCCCGAGATAATCGTCTGAATTAATGGGTCTGGCTTATCGACAACATCCCCTGTTTTGATGCCCCGCGCGGCGGCAACCTTCTCCATCGCCGCAACGCATTCGTGCATGGAGAAGGACCGACTGGGTAGGAATACCGCCCGGTCTGAGCCCAACTTGTCGCCGTCTAATTCCATTAGGGTGATGATACCTTCCACGGTGTTCCGATGGCCGAGGTCAGCCATGACCGTGTCTCGACTGACCGGCAGGTAGCAGGTTTCACCGTTCAAGGGTTCCCTGAAAATGCCGCTGTTGAAACTGGAGGCCGCGGCATTTGGCTTGCCGGGTCGAATGACGATGTTTGGTAATCGCGCGACCCGGCCATCGACAAAACCCTTGCGGGCATAATCGTTAATCATCAGCTCACCAATGAACTTAGTCATGCCATAGGTGGTCTGCGGATTTGGCTTTGTCGTGTCGCTCACCCGTGACGGCATGGCATCGCCACCAAAGGTCGCCAAGGAACTCGTGAACAACAGTTTCGGCATGCCACCTCTGTTGCGCAGTGCCTCAAGCACATGCCGCGCACCATCCAGATTCACCCGCATGGCCATATCGAAATCCTTCTCGCCACCGGCACTGACCACGGAGGCAAAATGGAAAACGGCAATGTCATCGCGATCGACAAGGGCGTTGATGGTTGCGGGGTCACTAATATCACCGGATACAATCGAAACCCGATCATCCAGCTCCTCAGGCAGCACTTCCGGCAAATAAAAATCCGACAACACAATTTCGTCGATGATCTCAGGCCGACCCGACGCGCTGATTAAAGTCCCCTTCGCCAACAACCGCCGCGCCAACATCTGACCGATAAAACCAGTCCCCCCCGTAATCACAACTTTCATTAAATTCTCCGAAAAAAATAAACAATCACGGCCCGGACATTTATTCGGCGTGTCCGAGGCCAATTAAAACTGTGCGCGCGGCTCGCTGACCCGGGGCTCCCCAGATACAACCGCCAGGGTGAGCTCCTGCGCCACACAGATAGAGTCCTTTGATTGGTGTAATCGCGCCATCACTTCCAGGGGTTGGCCTGTTGTCAAAAAGTTGAGCCGGGGAAAGATCGCCATGAAACTGGTGCCCTCCGGTCATGGCAAATCTATTTTCGATATCCAATGGTGTCATCACTTCAACTTTAGAAACGACGTCAAAGATATCGGGGGCAAATTTTGCGATGGTATTTAGGACTGTCTCACCAACTGCATCGCGCATTTTGTCCCAACCTTTTAATGCCGGGTCTAAATTATAGGGAAAGTAATGCGCGTAGCAGGTCAGCGTGTGTCGGCCAGCGGGCGCAAGGGAGGGGTCAATCACAGATTGCATGTGCACGGTCATAAACGGATCAGACGATGGTTGGCCCCGCTTGGCTTGACCCCATGCCGTTTCAACGTAGTCGAGGGAGGGGCATAGGGTAACACGAGCCGGTGTAATTTCGGGCGGGATGGCGGTAAAGCGTGGCAGGCGCTCAAGTGCGCAATTGACTTTGATGGCGACGCCCTGCATTTCGATGTTGTCAACTGATGCTGCAAAACTTGGCGACAGCTGGTCCCTTCCGACGAGCCCTAGGAAGGTGCGCTGCGGATCCGCATTCGAAATAACGACATCCGCAATTATGCTCCGGCCATCAGAAAGTTCTACCCCGCAGGCGACACCCTGCTTGATCATAATTCGCGAAACATCTGCATCGGTCCAAAGCTCCGCGCCTAGCCCAGAAGCGGCCCGACTTAAGGCATCGGCAAGCGCTCCCATGCCGCCCCGGACGTAGCCTGTCCGTCCGCGAACTCCCGCCGTGCCACCGAACATATGATGTGCCAATACATAGGCTGTGCCCGGCGTCTTCGGACCGGCATTTGTGCCAAAGGTGGCGGTAAATCCAGCTATGGCCCGAACAGCGTCAGATTCGAACCGATTGCTCAGTAAATCCCACGCACTTCCAATCATGAAATCTTGAAAAAGATCGGTGCGACCCGCATCAATGAAGGCAGTCTCAATCACCCCGAGAGAAGGAGTCTCATCAGCGTAGAGTATCGGTTCAATAAGATCACAGAACGCAACGCAGTCCTTGTAAAAATTTGGAAAGGCCAGAGCATCGTTCTCTGAGAAGGCGCTAATTTCTTCTAGAGTACGATTTATATCCTGCCAAATCGAAATATGACGCCCATCCGGAAATGGAAAAACGGATAGGGGGTCGGGCAAGAGCAATTCATACCCATGCTGGCTCAATCCTAAGTCATGAATAACTTCCGGGGGAATGTTTCCCAATTGTGCGGCACCCGTTGAGACCAAGTATCCGGGTGCCCCTAGTATTTCCTCCGTCACGCATGCGCCACCTAGCATCGAGCGGCGCTCCAAGACGAGGGTGCTAAGCCCACTCCGCGCAAGGTAACCGGCACAAATCAATCCATTGTGTCCGCCACCAACGATGATCACATTATAATCTGACATTCACGCGATCCATCACGAAGGCTAATGAAGCCATCGAATTCTGCAAAATTTTAGTCAAAGTATTCTACAATTAGATCGTAGGGACGCGAGATCATGCTCGACAAGGAATTTATATGCTGTCTCTCTTGGACAAGGGTGTACCGCCCTTGAGAAACGGGTAGTATATTTTTTCTCGGACCAACCAAAAGGAAGTGAAATGTCGACATTTGTTCTGATCCACGGGGCGTTTCACGGGGGATGGTGTTGGGACCGTATTAAACCGTTACTAGAAGATAAGGGGCATACGGTGATTGCGCCCGATTTGCCCAGTCATGGTGATGATCCTGCAAGCCCGGAAGATGTCACGCTGGACGATTACGTATCGCGGGTCGGCAGCGTTCTTCAAAGTACGTCGGAGCCAGCCGTTCTCGTTGGTCATTCTTTGGGGGGCGTGACGATTACGCAAGCGGGTGAAAACTATGCTGAACGCATTTCCAAGTTGGTTTATCTCACTGCCGCCATTCCAGGGAATGGGCAGTGCAGGTTAGATGTTCGGGAAGGGGCCGAGGGGTCCAGCTTGGAGGAGTTCAGAATCCTTTCGGAGGACGGCAAAACGATGACCGTTCAAGAAGACGGCGTTAAGCCCGCATTTTATGCCGATTGCGACGACGCAACGGTAGCTTGGGTTATTGAACGATTAAGTCCGCAAGGGACGATCATCCCGAAAACGCCGGTATCTACAACGCCGGAGCGCTGGGGCCGCCTTCCTCGGGCATACATTCAATGCACGGACGACAAGGCAATACCGCTGAAAAATCAGGAATATTTCTGCAAAAATCACCCGTGTGACCCGGTCATTAAGATGAGCACCAGTCACTCCCCCTTTATGTCTGAGCCAGAGGCGCTGGCGGATCATCTCCATGCGTTACGGTAACCCGGCTATAAGCTGAACTGGTTCTTCAGCCAACCGGCCACCAACTTGATAATTTCGTCTTCCCGGCCGTTGTAGTAGTGGTCGCAATTTTCGACAATTTCGATATCGACAGGACCGCCGGACTTGGCCGCAAAGTCCTCTGCCGGATAGGCCGCTGCGATTTCTTTATCACCCCGTATGAAAAGGGTCGGACAGGTAATTTGCGGTGCCGTTTCCACGGTGTCCGGCATTGTCGTCATCCGATCAAAATAGCTGTTGGCAGTTGCAACATACCACCATCCGGGAAGAAATATCAGGTCTTCCCCCCGACCTTCCGCAATCATTTGCTCCGCTTCCTTTTTGAACTCCGGTGTCCGGGCACCGCCAAGTAACCCTGTTTTGGCCGCTAGATTTTCCTGTGCCTTGCCACCGGCGTGTCCCGAAAGCATAACCAGGGCAGGGGTCTCCGGGTGGCGTGCCACATGCTGCACACCCAGGAAACCGCCATTGCTGTGACCTATAACAACCGGGGCTTTGTGGCCTTTCTCAGCCATCCATGCAGCCGCGAACTCATTATCCTCAATCCCTTCCGCGGTGGTCTGAAAGGCAGCTCCTTCAACCGCGCGGCTGTTGCGGTTGGACAGGATATCGTGACCGCGCCGGTTAAAGGCGAGACAGGCAAATCCAAGTTCAGTTAACGCCGGCGGCAGGAAGCGAGGTGCGCCGACATAAAAGTTCATGGTATTCCCGTGGCAAAGCATCACAGCTCCCGCTGTTGCTCCTCCATCTGGTTCGTACCAAGCACCGTCCAGCGGTTGCGCGGTATTTGTTTCAATCGTAACGAGTTCCGTGCGCATATGTGCGCCTCCTAAATTTGTACAAAGGGTGAGGGACTAATCCAAATCAGCCTAATCAAATAACGCGACAGCCCGAGTCCAGCCCGCCGATGCGTCCTTAATCTTGCAGGGGAAGCACGCCACCGTAAATCCATCGCCCGGTAATTTCTCCAGATGCTGCAGCTTTTCAAGATGACAATACGGCGTATCGATCCCGGCGTAGTGACCTTCCCATATAATGGAGGGGTCTTTGGTTTCGAGCCAGCGTTCTCTGGTATGCGAAAACGGTGCATCCCAGCCCCAGGCGTCGATGCCTGTGAGGCGCACGCCGCGTTCGGTGAGGTACAGTGTCGCTTCCCGGCCCATGCCGGCACCCGCCGTCAAATATTCATCCGTGCCATAGCATTCGCTGGCGCGGGTGTTAACCAAGACGATGTCGAAGGGTTGTAGCTCATGGCCGATGCGGGCGAGTTCGTCTTCGACTTCTTGGGCGGTGACCACATGACCATCCGGCATTTTCCGAAAATCAAGTTTAACACCGGGGCGAAAACACCAATCCAGCGGCACCTCGTCGATGGTCATCATCGCGTCGCCTTCTTTATCCACCGGGTGGAAATGATAGGGCGCATCCAGGTGGGTGCCGTTGTGGGTCACCAGCGTGATTTTCTCCCACGACCATCCTTTGCCATCAGGCAGGTCTTCCGGCGTTAGGCCTGGAAAAAACTCACACACCATTTCGGCGTTATCGGCACCACTGCGATACTCAATGTGCGGGCGCATAATTTCGGGGTCGGATACTGTCTCGTTGTCGAGAAGCATGGAGATATCAATAATTTTGGACGGCAGTTGCATGGCAGGCTCCTTGTTTAAACCAACTCATTAAACCCTGACATTCCAAGGATGTCTTGCGATTTCCGCCTCGGTGGGTGAAATTTCAACCTACAAATCTAATCGGAGAAGAATTCATGAGAGGTGCAGACGTTGTCGCACAAACCCTGTCCGCCGCCGGGGTCAAAACAATTTTCACCCTGTCGGGCAACCAGATTATGCCGGTTTTCGATGCCTGTATCGATGCGGACATTCGCCTAATCCATGTCCGCCACGAAGCCGCCGCTGTGTTTATGGCGGATGCTTGGGCGCAGCTGACGGGGGGAGTTGGTGTTGCGCTGGTGACTGCGGCGCCTGGTTTCGCGAATGCGTTGGGTCCTTTGTATACGGCGCGGGCGTCGGAAAGTCCTGTGCTGCTGCTGAGTGGCGATTCACCTGTGGCCGCAGATGGTCTCGGCCCGTTTCAGGAATTGGATCAAGCGGCGGTTGCAGCACCTTTGGTTAAGGCCGCCTACCGTCCGACCGATGGGGTCGCCCTCGGCCGTGATATGGCCGCAGCCCTGAAGACGGCGCGTTCGGGTCGTCCGGGTCCCGTGCAGGTGGCGTTGGCGTTTGATGTGTTGAATGAAGACGTCGTCGATACGGCAGTCGCGGGCGATCTTGATTCGCAACCACAAACCCTTGAAGCGGGCGCGTTGGAGACGATCCTCGAAACTTTATCAGCAGCGGATCGACCCTTGGTTTTGACGGGGCCGTTTCTCAACACCACGCGTTCGAAGGGGCGGCTTGATCAGGCGGCCAATGCCTTGGGCGCGCCGGTTCTGAGTTTGGAAAGTCCACGCGGATTAAAAGACCCAGCCTTGGGCGATCTCCCCGGGATATTCGCCGCTGCGGACGCGGTTCTGTGCTTGGGCAAAAAAGTCGACTTCGCGGTGAACTTTGGGCGCACGCCAGTGTTCGACCCCGCATGCAAATTCCTAGTCGTTGATCCGGAACCTGATCACTTGGATCGCGCTCGAAACGCCTTGGGGGATCGTTTGATCGGGGCTTGGAAAGCGGATGCGGGGCCGACTATTGAAGCGCTTATCAGCCACGGTTCAGATACCAAAAATCGTGAAGACTGGCGCGCTAAGGTCGCGGGCGCGATTGCGGCGCGGGTGTCGCCGACGGAAGATGTCTCACCGGAAGGACGAATTCAGCCGATAGCTGTCTGTCGCGAAGTCCAGAAGGTTTTGGACCAAGCTAATGATCCCGTACTGGTCTTGGATGGTGGTGAATTCGGCCAGTGGGCGATGGCGCTGCTGAGTGCGCCGAGGCGTCTGATCAACGGCCCTGCTGGGGCTATCGGCGGTGGCATCGGTTATGCCATTGGGGCCAAGGCCAACCGCCCGGATGCCACAGTGATCGCGGTAATGGGCGATGGCACTGCGGGCTTTCATTTGAGCGAATTCGAAACTGCCGTTCGCAACAACCTGCCGTTTGTCGCCATCATCGGTAACGACGCACGGTGGAATGCCGAATACCAAATCCAATTGCGGGACTTTGGGGAGAACCGATTGATCGGCTGCGAACTGTCCCCAACCCGCTATGACTTGGCGGTCGCAGGTCTTGGCGGGCACGGCGAATACGTAACAAACCTTGATCAGTTGGCGGACGCTCTGCAACGCGCCTTAGCAAGCGGCCTGCCCGCTTGCATCAATGTGGAGATCGAAGGCCTCGCCGCCCCTGCCGGACCCAGTCATTGATTGCAATACTAACCCTTGACCAAAACACTTAAAGGAGACCCACCATGACCATCGAACACCTCGATTCCGGAGAGATCTTGAGCCAAGCTGTCGTCCATGGCGATACAGTCTATGTCTGCGGCCTCACTGCGACAGACCGCGAACTCGATATTACCGGCCAAACCGAAGAAGTCCTCGCCAAGATCGACGACCGATTGGCTAAGTGCGGCAGTGATAAATCTCAGCTGCTGAGCGCCACTATTTATCTAACCGAGTTGAAATTGAAGCCTGCAATGAACGAAGTTTGGAAGGCTTGGCTCGGTGATCTAAATCGTCCGGCTCGCGCATGTGTCGGCCAAACCGAGTTGGAGCCCGGTGTGTTGGTGGAAATCGTTGTTAATGCGGCCAAGTCGTCTTGATGCAGTCGGCGCGCGCGATTAATTATACGGCTTCAATTACTTGGGCTTCGTCACTATAAAAGCAGAGCCGAAGACCTTGAGCGCGTGCGCCTTGCATTCCCCCCTCACCCCCGCTATAAACCGCGTCTTCGTGAACGTTGTTAATCGAGTGGTCCGGCTAATGGGTATGCCCAGCCGCTTTAGAGACGTTTCAAATTAAGCATAAGGAAAATCAAATGCCCTATAAGCTGAAGACTAAGTCCAGCGCCAAAAAGCGCTTCAAATTGACCGGGACCGGTAAGGTCCGCGCCAATGTCGCCAGAAAACAGCATGGCATGTCTAAACGCCCGCAATCGATGATTCGCAAGGCTCGTCGCGGGATGATCCTGTCCGCACCTGATGCACGGATCGTCAAATCTTACATGCCCAACGCTAAATAGTTTTAGGAGACCAGAACAATGGCACGAGTCAAACGGGGCGTCACAACCCACGCCCGTCACCGTAAAGTAATGAAGGCTGCCAAAGGCTTTACCGGCCGCAGCCGAAACACCTTCCGCGCCGCCATCCAGCGGGTCGAGAAATCCCAGCAATACGCCTATCGGGATCGCCGCGTCAAAAAGCGCGAATTCCGTCGGCTTTGGATCCAGCGCATTAATGCAGGCGCACGCTTGCACGGACTTACGTATTCCAAATTCATGAATGGCCTTTCGAAGGCAGGGATCGAATTGGACCGGAAAGTTCTAGCCGACATTGCCGTGCGTGAGCCGGAAGCATTCCAGGCCCTCGTCGAACAGGCTCAGACTGCACTCTCTGCTGCCTAAATCTACGCCTTTTGGCGTTGGAAAAAGGGGAGAGGCATGGACGATCTAGAAAAACTTCGGGACGAACTGAAAAGCGCGGTCTCTGCTGCGGCAGATACGGCTGCGCTTGAACAGGTGCGGGTCGAAGCGCTCGGCAAAAAAGGTCTCATTACCGCGATGATGAAGGGCCTCGGCGCCATGGACCCGGACCAGCGCCGGGAAGCGGGCCAAGCCCTGAACGTCGTTAAATCTGAAATCGCTGAGGCTATTGAGTCGCGTAAAGTTGATCTCGAATCTTCAGCCCTTGATGCGCAATTGATGGACGAACGCATCGATGTGACTCTACCAACCCGCCCCGAAAGCGAAGGCCGCATCCATCCGATTAGCCAAACCATTGACGAAGTCGTGGCGATATTCGGCGAAATGGGTTTTACCGTCGCCGAAGGGCCAGAGATCGAAGAAGATTGGTATAACTTTACCGCCCTCAACATCCCGCCGGAACATCCTGCCCGCCAAGAACACGACACGTTCTATCTGCCGGGTGAAAAAGATGGTAACCGGATGGTGCTCAGGACCCATACATCGCCCGTGCAAATTCGCACCATGCAGAAGTCTGAGCCGCCAATTCGCATTATTGTGCCGGGCCGGACCTATCGTTGCGATTATGACGCCACCCATTCGCCGATGTTCCATCAAGTCGAAGGCTTGGTGATTGATAAGACCAGCCACATGGGTCACCTGAAAGGCTGCGTGCAGGAATTTTGCCGCGCCTATTTTGGTGTTGAAGATTTGCCGGTGCGTTTCCGTCCAAGTTATTTCCCGTTCACCGAACCATCGGCGGAAATGGATATTGGTTGCACCCGCGACGGCGGTGAATTCAGCATTGGTCACGGCGATGACTGGCTGGAAATTCTCGGTTGCGGCATGGTCAATCCGAAGGTGCTGGAAAATTGTGGCATCGACTCTAATGAATACCAGGGATTTGCCTTTGGTATTGGGTTGGAACGGATCACGATGTTGAAATACGGCATCCCTGACCTGCGCACGTTCTTTGAATCTGATTTACGCTGGCTCAGGCATTATGGATTTTCCAGCCTGTCCTCCCCGTCCATGGTGGGAGGACTTAACCCATGAAGTTTTCTTTTTCGTGGCTGAAAGAGCATCTGGAAACCGATGCCTCGTTGGACAAAGTCGTTGAGCGCCTGACCGCCATCGGCTTGGAAGTCGATACGGTCGAAGACCGCTCAAAAGGATTAGAGACCTTTGTCGTCGGCCATGTGCTTGAGGCCAAGCAACATCCGAATGCGGACAGGTTGCGGGTGTGCCAAGTTGATAACGGGACGGAAACCGTTGAGGTCGTCTGCGGCGCCCCCAATGCGCGGACTGGATTGAAGGGCGTGTTTGCTGCCGAAGGGGCTTACATCCCCGGCACCGATATCACCTTGAAAAAGACTGAAATTCGCGGCGTCGCCAGCACCGGTATGCTGCTCAGTGAACGCGAGATGAACCTGTCGGATGATCACGACGGCATCGTTGAATTGCCCGAGGACGCCCCCATCGGCGCGCCGGCCATCGACATCATGGGCCTGAACGATCCTGTCATTGATATTGAGATCACGCCGAACCGAGGCGATTGCCTGGGCGTTCGCGGAATTGCCCGGGACTTGGCCGCGACCGGGATCGGCGCGTTGAAGCCGCTGGATGCGACGCCTGTTAAAGGTAGTTTTGAAAGCCCTATAAAAGTTCACCTGGATTTCGATGCTGATACCGCCGATGCCTGTCCTTACTTTATTGGGCGTTCGATTAAGGGCGTCAAAAATGTCGAAAGTCCGGGCTGGTTAAAAGATAAGCTCAACGCAGTGGGGCTGCGGCCGATATCGGCGCTGGTCGATATCACCAACTACATGAGCATCGGACATTGTCGGCCCCTGCATGTGTTTGATGCGGATAAGCTTGATGGTGACATTCACGTTCGCCTCGCCCGTGCCGGTGAAAAGCTTCAGGCGTTGGACGGCGAAGAATACACGCTTGAGCCCGACATGACCGTGATTGCTGATGACAAAAAGCCCGAAGCCTTGGCCGGTGTTATGGGCGGAGAGGCAAGCGGCTGCACCGAGACAACGACCAATGTATTCTTGGAGACCGCCTTCTTCGATCCTATCCGATCAGCGACAACAGGGAGAAAGCTGAACCTTCAGTCCGATGCCCGGTTCAGATTTGAACGCGGCGTTGATCCGGCGTTCTTGGATGATGCAACGGAAATCGCAACCCAGTTGATATTAGATATTTGTGGTGGCGAGGCATCCCAAGTTGTCATCGCAGGCGCAGAACCAGCTTGGCAGCGAGACATTGATTTCCGACTGTCCCGGACCAAAAGCTTGGCTGGTGTAGACATTGCCGCCAACGAACAAAAACGAATTTTAGATGTCTTGGGCTTTTCGATTTCAGGCGATGGCGAGACCTTAAAAACCCAAGCCCCGTCCTGGCGCAGTGACATTGTTGGCGAAGCTTGCTTGGTCGAAGAAATTATCCGAATTAATGGCTTGGATGAAATTCCGGCCGTCGCCATGGAGCGCGAAACCGTTTTGCCACGTCCTGCATTAAGCGCGCTGCAGCAGCGTAGGATTGCCGCGCGCCGAGTGTTGGCGGAGCGCGGATTGGTCGAAGCCGTGACCGTTTCGTTTATGGACGGGAATTTGGCCAAGTTGTTTGGTGACATCGTTGAAGAGGTCCGGCTGGTCAATCCGATCAGCAGCGATCTTGATGTCATGCGACCCTCCATTCTGCCGAACCTTATTCAGGCGGCATCCCGTAATGCAGATCGGGGAATTCCCGATGCGTGCTTATATGAAGTCGGCCCGCAATTTTCCGGCGATGGACCCGGCGATCAGGCGATGATGGCGACAGGTATCCTTTCTGGCAAAACAGGCCCCCGCAATTGGGCAGAAGTGCCCCGCGCCGTAGACGCCTTTGATGCGAAGGCGCATGTCTTGGCCGCATTGGCAGCCGCTGGCGCGCCCGTTTCTAATCTTCAGGTCACGACCGATGCACCGAATTTCTATCATCCTGGCCGATCAGGCGTGTTGCGCTTGGGACCTAAAAATGTGCTCGCACGGTTCGGTGAAATTCATCCAGGTGTATTGCGTAAATTAGGCGTCAAAAATGCCATGGTTGGGTTTGAGGTCTTTTTGGACGCAATTCCTCAGCCGAAAGCCAAGAAGAACGCCGCCAAACCTCATTTGACCTTGTCGCAGTTTCATCCGGTAGAGCGAGACTTTGCCTTTGTGGTAGATGTCGATACAGAAGCAGGGAAAGTCGTTCGTGCGGCAATGTCTGCTGACAAGTCAATTATTGTGGCGGTGAATGTTTTTGATGTCTTTACTGGCGGCAGCTTGGGCGAAGGAAAGAAATCACTGGCGGTGAACGTCACGCTCCAGCCAGTTGATAAAACCCTGACAGATGCGGACATAGACAACGTCGCGCAAAGCATTGTGGCCTCAGTTGAAAAAGCGACCGGCGGAACGCTACGGGGCTGAATTTGTTTTCAGCTAATAATTCTCGACACTACCCTTTGCCAACGATATCGCTGACACACTGGTAGATTTTTTGCCAAAGATCATGTCCGTCGTGATCACCGGAGTCCCGAAGTTCATTCATGCGCATGGCAGCTTCTCTTGGGGCGTCGTTTCCAAACCGTTCTATAAATCGTTCTGCGGCGTGCTGTATATCCATTTCTTCCGTCATGTGCTTAGCCGACCCTTGTGATCGCCTGTTTTCGACAGGGGCTGAATATGTCTGAGTTGCCATCAGTATTCCTCGATATTATTCCCTGTGTAATACCTGAATAGGCCCTTTTGAGGCCGCTTCAGGGCAACATTTATGAAGCTTAATGCTAGACGAAAGATATCCTGACCGTCCTTGACCTCAGTCAAGTAGATTTCTTTCGGTTCGAAATCAGGAAAAAACAGCGGGACAGAGGGTGCAATTTCGGGTCTAATCGCTATATGAGAATGTAGAATCTGGAAATACGCTTTCACCCTGCGAAAATTTCCAAAAAAATAGGTATACCAACGATAAATATGTCCAGTTCCGGCAAGTTACCCAACGCTAAGAAATCATCATCATTACGGCCCGATTGTTTTGCTTGCGCAGCGCGGGACCGGGCGGAATGGTGCGCGCTAACGCATGATGAATTAAGTATTATCAACGATACAAAGCAAACACGGGAGTATTTGCCGGGCGAAGTCTTATTCCATCAGGGTGATGCGTGTAAGGGATTATATTGCTTTGAACAGGGGATGGTGGGTGTCAGAAAGGTTGATGCCGAAGGTAACTCGATCCTCTTAGGTGTTACCTTTCCGGGGGATACTTTGGGCTATCGCGCACTCCTAACTGGGGGCGAACATCACGTCAGTGCAGAAGCCTTAAAACCGACGACAATCTGTTTCGTTGATAAGGCCACCGTGCGGAAGCTGTTGGACCAAAACCCAGCGCTGGGATTGCAATATTTGCGTCGGGCGGTTGAAGCAGCGGACGTGGCAGAAGAAAAATTTTTACAAAGTGTAACCTTGAGCGTCCGCGCTCGGTTCGCCCATTTGCTCTTGGTTCTAAAGGACCGCTACCAGAAAAAAGCGGAGGATGGCGAATTCACACTTGAACTACCATTGTCGCGTCAAGACCTTGCGGCGATGATCGGCATTCGTCCGGAAACAATGTCGAGAACCATCAAACAATTAGAATCTGATGGCATTGCACATTTTAATGGCAGAACTGTACACGTGCCCAAGCTCGACGAACTGTTTGATGAGTTGGAAATGGAACATTTCCTGTAATTTCAGACTTTAGTGATTTCATTTAACCGAAAAAAATAAAAGCCGGGAATCAACCGATTCCCGGCAAGTTTTTATTGTAGGGAGGATTCGCGTCATAAACGACGTAGGGCTCGATCATCCCAATTCCGAACGGTGCTTCGGAATAATGTCGCGGAGTTCTAAGGGGAAAAACCCGGCGACAGGTTTGTTATAGCTAAATGCCTGTGGGCATTCCTTGACCTAGGTCAAGATTACATGGTGATAGGTCAATTTGGAGCGTATAAGTTGGACTATGAACGCAAGCGATACTCCTAAATTGGTGCACGGCGGTGATCTGAGCGATGCGATCATTCGGTTTGGCATGCCTGAAGGGGGGTGGCTGGATTTATCTACGGGGATAAATCCCGTGGCCTATCCCAATACAGCGGTTGATCCTTCCAACCTTTGGAATTTACCGCAACAGACGGTTTTGGATGGATTGCTTGGGACCGCCCGTAATTTCTATGGTGTAACGGCAGATGCGGGCTTCGTTGCAGCGCCTGGTACTCAGGCAATTTTGCAATGTTTGCCAAGCCTTCGGGGTCCCTCTGATGTCGCGATTTTGGCGCCAACCTATGAAGAGCACGCAGAGACCTGGCGCGCAGGCGGGCATCGGGTGCGGATGGTTGGTAATTTGGATGACGCTCAACCTGCCGATGTGGTCGTTGTAGTCAATCCTAACAACCCGGACGGACAGACTTATTCGCCAGGAGTACTGATATCCTGGGCCGAAAAACTTGCGGCGAAAGGGGGCCTTCTCGTCGTTGATCAGGCCTTTACTGATCCCACGCCAGAACTCAGTTTGGCATCAAAAGCCGATATTTCGGGGCTGATACTTTTGCATTCATTTGGGAAATTCTTCGGATTGGCAGGACTGCGTTTAGGGTTTGCCTCTGGCAACCAAGAAACGATCTCTCTCTTAAAACGAAAGCTTGGCCCTTGGGCTGTCTCCGGCCCCGCTTTGGAAATTGGTGCCCGCGCCTATGGAGATGAGGATTGGGCGACGGAGACTCGATCCCGTCTGGCACGGGATCGGGCGCGGTTGGACCAAATTTTGAGCGAAAATGATTTTGAGATCATAGGTGGGACGGATTTATTTCGCCTTGGGGCGCATGAGAAAGCTGGGCAGATTTATCATCTGTTGGGAGAAGCGGGCATTTTGGTACGGCCTTTCCCCGATTATCCGAAGTGGCTGCGTTTTGGCCTGCCTGGTAATGACGTGGCCTTTAGTCGTCTTGCAGCGGCGCTTGGCGGTCTATCAGGTGAATAAACGACCCCATTACCGAATTTGATCTGCATCCCGCAGCGGGTAAGTTCTGACCAAGGGCATCGGATACCTCGAAAAGCGGCGATGAAGTTTCTTCCTGAAGTATCCGAGAATAATGAAATTCGTGGCCGCGAAATGTTGCGCCCCTTGGGCCGAGGGGGCTGTCACTTGCGAGACTTAGAGACCGATATCCTAAATGCAAACGACCATCTTGAAATGAAGTTTTGACTGGCAACAGGCCAATCATGGGATGGGTTTTGCCATCTCTGTCGGTTAGCGCCTCACCCAACACCATATAGCCACCGCATTCACCGTAAATGATTGCGCCTCGTTCTGCTGCTGTGCGAATACCATCAATGAATTTGCTGCAATGCCCGAGTCGCTCAGCATGAAGTTCAGGGTAGCCACCGGGTAGAAAGACCGCATTCGCTGACTCGTCAGGAGTCTCGTCATTTAGGGGCGAAAAGAACGTGATGTCGGCACTCGCGCGCCGCCAGCCATCAAGCTGAAAGGGGTAGGCAAAAGAAAATGCGTCGTCCCGGGCGATGGCGATCCGACAGCCCAAAGGCGGTACGGTGGGATCGTTATTTGTTGGGACGGGAGAAGTAACCTCCCCAGCTAACTCCCGAAGTTGATCTAAATCGATGTGCGTTTCTATATGAGTAGCAGCAGCATTAATGCGATCTTCGGTCTCAGATGATTCGCCTGCTTGAACCAATCCCAGATGGCGTTCCGGCAGGGAAAGTTCTTCACTCCTAGGAAGATACCCTAAGACGGGGATTGCCGAGCCCGCCATGGCGTCATTCAGAATTGCGGCATGTTGATCGCTGCCGACCCGGTTAAAAATCACGCCACCAATTTGCACATCTTTTCGATGATTGGCAAATCCTTCAACTACGGCCGCAGCAGATGCGGCTTGGCCGCGAACATCCACCACCAATATTACCGGCCAGTCTAATTTTGCCGCGACATTGGCGGTGCTGCCATCACCACTACGGGCGCCGTCGAACAATCCCATCACGCCTTCGGCAATGATTAGCTCGGCGTCAGTTTGCGCTTGGGTGACTTGCCGCAGGAACGTTTCAGGGCGCATCGCCCAGATATCCAGATTGCCGCAGGGCCGACCCGATGCCTTGTGGTGGAATTGCGGGTCGATATAGTCGGGACCGACTTTTAGTGAGCTCACCCGAATTCCCTGTCGGGAAAAGGCGCGGAGCAGCCCTAAGGTGATGAGTGTTTTACCGCTTGCCGATGCGGGCGCGGCAATGACCACGCCGCCCATCAGTCGTCCAGCCAATTAAGCTTTTCACGCAGCGAAACCACAGGACCGACAACAATCAGGACCGGCGGTGTCAATCCGGCGCGTTTCAAATCTTCGTTGCAGGACCCAAGGGTGGTTTCCAGAACTACCTGTTCCGGAAACGTCGCTTTTTGCAGAATGGCAACTGGTTCGTCAGCATTTCGCCCGGCTTTAATGAGCTGAGAAGAAATCTGCGCCAAATGTTTGGCGGCCATATAAAAGATCATGACGGGCGATCCTTCGGCCAAGGCTTGCCAGTTAATATCGTCAGGAACATCGCCCGTCACAGTATGGCCGGTGATGAAGGTAACGGCTGTATTGGTCCCGCGCGTGGTCATCGGAATGCCGGCATAGGCAAGGCCCCCAACGCCTGCGGTAATGCCGGGGATGATACGGAACTGCACACCGGCGTTTACCAGAACCATGCATTCTTCAGCCCCGCGCCCAAAGACAAATGGATCGCCGCCTTTCAGCCGCAGAACTTTTTTGCCATCTTTGGCCAGCTCGACAAGGCGGTTGGAAATATCGTCTTGCTTTACAGACGGCTTGCCACCGCGCTTGCCCGCGTATTCCAATTCCGCCGTATCCGGCGCCAGTTTCAGAATTTCTGGATTTACCAGCGCATCGTAAACCACAACATCGGCATGCCGTAGGCCATGCGCCGTCCCGAGTGTCAGCAACGCTGGATCACCGGGCCCCGCACCAGCCAGCCAGACCCATCCGGGCTCAAAATTTGGCAATGTAAATGGCAGATCATTCATGGTTCGAAATGTATCAGAACCGGGGCTTAAGGCAACTCTCCCTTCCCGTAACCGGCAAGCGTTGTTACATAGAGGGGATGGATGATTCGAATACCTTTCAAGATGATGATGAAAAGCCGCTCAGGTATGGCTGGACGACGGGGGCTTGTGCTACGGCTGCGGCTAAGGCTGCGTTTCAGGCGCTGATAACCGGAAACTTTCCATATCCCGTCGAAATTCGCCTGCCCAAGGGCAAAACACCGGCTTTCGATCTTGCGGAAAGTAAATTGGGTGACGGGTTTGCCACTGCTGCCATCATTAAGGATGCCGGCGACGACCCGGATGTCACCCACGGTGCGACGATTGAAGCCAGGGTCCAATGGGGCGCGGACGAGGGAATTGTTTTCAAGGCGGGTGAAGGTGTTGGCACCGTGACCAAACCGGGCTTGCTCTTGGCGGTGGGGGAGCCCGCGATTAATCCGGCACCTCGGCAGATGATCATCGATAACCTGAGCGAAATTGCTACGACCCATAAGTCTGCACTGAATGTGGAGGTAACGATTTCAGTCCGGAATGGCGAAGCGCTGGCCCAAAAAACCTGGAATGGCCGATTGGGAATTGTTGGTGGGTTATCAATTCTGGGTACCACCGGGATCGTCGTGCCTTATTCGTGTTCGGCCTGGATTGCATCGATCCGCCAAGTGATTGACGTCGGTCGTGCTGCTGGGCTCAAACACATGGCCGCGACCACCGGATCTACTTCTGAAAAAACAGTGTCTAAAATTTACGGATTTGATGAAACGTCAATTATCGACATGGGTGATTTTGCTGGCGGCGCTTTAAAATATCTGCGCGATAACCCTGTTCCCCGCATCACGTTGGCGGGCGGGTTCGGTAAATTGGCGAAGCTGGCTGCAGGTCACTTAGACCTTCATTCCAAGCGTTCGCAAGTTGATATGGAATTTTTGGCAGGACTTGCAAAAAATGCGGGAGCCTCCTCAAAAATAATCCAAGAAATTGAAGCAACGGAAACAGCAGCTCAAGCGCTGTTAGTTGCTAAACGCGAAGATGTATCCTTAGGGGATACAGTGGCGGCACGGGCGCGAGATACGGCGCTTGGTGAAGTGAACGATGCGATCGACATAGAAGTCATTGTGATTGATCGAGCGGGCATTCCCGTCGGCCGTGCTGGATTTTCCAAACCATGATCCGGGCTCTAATCTTGGGCGGCACGGCAGAAGGCACAAAGTTGGCCGAAGCGATTTCGGCAAAGGCAGGGTTTGAGGCAATTTATTCCTTGGCCGGTGTAACCCGATCTCCCAAGGTGCCTGACTGCCAAGTCAGAACCGGCGGATTTGGCGGTATCAACGGCCTCGCTGATTTTTTACGGGAAGAAAGTATAGACAAAGTAATCGATGCGACCCACCCCTATGCCGCGCGCATGGCAGCCCATGCGGCAGCCGCCTGTGGGCTAGAAAACATTCCGCGGATTAAGCTCATGCGACCTGAGTGGACACCAATGCCTGGAGATGATTGGCGGATTACAAATGATGCTGCAGAAGCAGCGGCATTGCTTCAGGGTTTGTCAGACAGAGTCTTCCTCGCAACCGGGCGAAAAGATCTGGCAGCTTTCGCGCCCCTGTCAAAAATTTGGTTTCTGGTTCGCTTGGTTGATGCACCGCCGGAGGATATTCCTTTAGCGAACCATCAGTTGGTATTGGGCCGAGGGCCCTTCGCCCTGGAGGCCGAGAAAGAAATGTTTCGCCATCACCAAATTGGTGCGGTCGTATCGAAGAACAGTGGCGGTGGCGCCTATGCCAAGATTGAAGCGGCGCGGAAATTGGGCTTGCCCGTGGTTATGATCAATCGACCGCAAGCGCCCACGGGAACAATTGCTGAGTCTATTGATGCAGTGATGGCGTGGCTTTAGCGCGGCCTTAAAATATGCCGGTGGTCTGCATCATAAAGTTTGCTATCGGCAAATGTTTCGTGGTTCAAAACATGCCCCACCAAGATGAGCGCTGTGCGGGTAATTTTCTCGGCCCGAACTTTTTCACGAATATTCTCGAGCGTTCCAGAAATTACTTTTTCATCCGGCCAACTCGCTCGATAGACGACTCGAACAGGACAGTCGTTGCCATAATGGGGGCTGAGTTCGCGGACCACTTTGGCTAAATTTCTAACCGACAAATGGATGGCCAAGGTCGCGCCCGTGGCCCCCAGCGTCGCTAAGTCTTCGCCTTCCGGCATGGGCGATGCTTTGCCGTCGGTGCGGGTGACGATGACCGATTGGGAAATGCCGGGCAGGGTCAGTTCTTGTTTCAGCAAAGCCGCTGCCGCTGCGAACGCGGGAACCCCAGGGGTTACATCATAGGGAATTTCCAACCCATCCAACCTTCGCATTTGTTCAGCGATGGCACCGTATAGGGAAGGATCACCGGAATGGACCCGAGCGACATCGTGACCTTCCGCATGGGCGGCTTCGATCCGGGCGATTATTTCCTCCAGGGTCATGGGTGCGGTATCAATGACATCGGCACCGTCGGGCGCGGCGGCGACAATCTCTGCCGGAACCAAAGATCCGGCGTACAGACAAACCGGGCAGGCTTGGATGAATTTTAATCCCCGGACCGTAATTAGGTCCGGCGCACCAGGTCCCGCGCCGATGAAGTGAACCGTCATTTTTTATCCCCATAACCGCGCGGCGTGTAGACCCTCGTCTCACCCGCAATGGAAACTGTCCGGGTTTCCGACGACCCAATCATCACCAAACTCAACATATCAACCATATCCACTTTCAAATCTTCCAGAGGAAGCACATCAACTTTTTCATCCGCCCGCCCTAAATTCCGCGCGATGATTACGGGGGTTCCGGCGGGGCGATGTTTAAGTAAAATAATTCGTGCAGTTTCCAAATGATCGCGCCGCTTTTTAGAGACCGGATTATAAAGTGCTATCACAAAATCACCTTGGGCCGCGGCTTCCAATCGTCTCTCTATAACCGACCAGGGAGTCAGCAAGTCAGACAACGAAACCGTGCAAAAATCATGACCCAGCGGCGCGCCGGTCCGGGCGGCCGCGGCTTGCAATGCAGAAATGCCAGGGACCACTTGCACGTCCAAACGGTTCCAGTCGCCGCGATCTTCTGTGTCGATTAATTCGAACACCAAACTCGCCATGGCATAGATGCCTGCATCGCCGCTGGAGATTAACGCGACCTCTCGCCCCTCTGCGGCTAAGTCCAACGCGGCAGCGACACGGTCAGTTTCCTTCCCTAATGGATAGTCATGACGCTGTTTCCCAGACGTAAGGTCACCCAGCAAATCAAGATAAAGCCCATAACCCACAAGGTCGCTGGCCCGTGCAACCGCATTGGTTGCTTCAGGGGCTCGCCAATCTGCGGTGCCGGGTCCGATGCCGATGACCGTCAAACGACCTCGGCCTTGTCCCACGGATTTTACATCTATTAATTCAGTTGATTGGGCGATGGCGCAGGTGGTGCGTGCGCCTTTTGATTTTGGCGCGATCAATTTTGCTTTTGGTCCGCTGGCAGCAAGGGCCGCCGCTTCAGACACGCTATGACAGCCGACGGTTTCAAAAACATAATCAGATGGATTGGCAACACGCGGTGTTTCTTGTTCTAAGGCATCCGCCGCAAACAACCGCAAGGGGACACCCAAAGTTTCCGCGAGCGCAATAACAGCGGGCTCGTCCGCTTTCAAATCAATCGTGCTAACACAGGCGATAGCGTGACGGGACAGACCTTGGGCCTGGAGAATCTCTTCCACCAAGTTCAATAATTCATCAGGATCAGCACCTCTTTCGCACCCTACACCCAAGCCCAAAATTACCGGGTGTAGAACCACAGAATTTTTGTCCGCCTCAATCGCGTTAGCCGTGAGTCGAATATTTAAATCTTGTGGAGTCGACGCAAAATCAACATGGCTGTCGTTTAGCCAGTCGGCGTTAATGCCTGTAGGGGTTTCATCGATTAAGCCCACCGACTCGCCCGCCAACAAAGCAGCGGTTACCGGTTTGACCGAGCGAGGGTCGCCAAGCCGCCAGCCCGTTGGAGGATCATCCAAGGCGAAGCCAAACCGGCGATCACCGGCTGTTGTTACTGATGCGTCAATTTCCAATAATTTCGCGATTCTTTCCGCCAAGGCGTTCCCACCCCTGTGTCCCCCTAATAACGGAACAACGCAACTGCCATCATCAGCAAGCGCTATTACCGGCGGGTCAATTTTCTTGTTCTGCACCAAAGGGGCCACGGCACGAATTAAAATGCCGGCGGCACAAACACCGATGATTGGACGGTCGTTCTGAAATAGTTCTTGTAGATGGGGTAGGGTCTTGGCAAAGGAAACATCTGTATCCGCCGCCCGTCCTTCCAACCCGTGAACAACAGAACCTGGAAAATTCGTCGCAAGTTGCCTCGCCAACGCCACACCCGTGGACGTCAAACAAACAAAAACAGGGTTCATGATCTCCCCCCATTTGATTGAACTAAAATCATTGAAAAATAGGGTGCTGCATCATCGGATATTTCTGCCAAGGGAATAATTCTTTGCTCAGGTAACGTCGCCCGTTCCACGTAGCACGCTTCGGCAATAAGCCCCAGCCTTTCCACAATAGTACGCACTTTAGAGAGATGTCTCCCTACCTTCATAATCACGGCAGTGTCGGTATCTCTAAGTTTATTTTCCAGGTCAATCTCGGAAAGGGATGCCGGTAAAATGGTAATGACATCTGTTCGTTCGCCTAACGGCATGCCCGCTTCCGCCGCACACGCCATGACGGAGCTAACGCCTGGCACGACCTCGACATCAAAATCATCAATCAACCGTTGGAACAGATACATGAACGATCCATAGAAAAACGGATCGCCTTCACAGAGCACAGCCACCGTGCGCCCAGCAATTAAATGTGTCCCCAAATCTTTCGCGGCGACGTCATATACATCTTGTGCCGGGCCTCGGTCCGCTACCATGGGAATTCGAATGGGGTATTCAACTTGTTTGCCCGCTAAATGAGGGGCGGCGATGGAGCGGGCAAAACTTTCACCTTCCAACGGTGCCGGGTAGGCAACAACATCAACGGCTTGCAGAATTTTTAGCGCCTTCAGGGTTATCAGGTCAGGATCACCTGGACCCAATCCAATCCCCCATAATTTACCTTTTGCGGTCATGGCTTGATCGCTTGCCACTGAGTCACTGGGGCCAGTGGCTTCCAGCGATTAAAGCTGCCGACTTCACGGGTTCGGTCGATGGATATTTTAATCAGCTCGCCGCCAAAGTTATTTTGAGCGTCAATTAGCATGGCCTCACTTTCCAACGTAACCGAGTTAGCGACGATGCGCCCTCCGGACTTGAGCGCTTTCCAACAGGATGACAAGACATTGTTTGTCGTTAGTCCACCGCCAATGAAAATCGCGTCCGGTGCTTCCAAGTCCCTAAATTCATCTGGTGCGGATCCCGCAACTATTTCCAAACTTGGCGTTCCCAATCCAAGTGCATTATTTTTTATCATGTCCCTTCTTTTAGGGTTTTTCTCGATAGAAAAAGCGCGGGCATTGCGGGCACTGCGCATCCACTCAATTGCGATTGATCCGCATCCGGCCCCGACATCCCACAATAATTGGCCGGGCAAGGGTTGCAGCGATGATAGGGTCACGGCACGAACTTCGCGCTTGGTTATTTGGCCGTCGTGGATGAAAGCATTGTCAGGTAATCCACCTGTGCGTGGAAAGATTCTAGCGTTCAGTCCGGCGTGGCAAATCACAGCAACGGTATTGAGGTCAGGTGCTTCTTTGCCGCCCCACTCAGCAGCAGGTGATTCAATCTTTAGTTCATCATCACTACCTAAATTTCCCAGTACCGTGAACCGGCTTTCACCGAACCCCTGCGCCACCAATAATTTTGCTATGTCTTTTGGTGCGTCACCGTTGGCAGTGAGTATCAATAATTTTGCATCTGGGGTTAGGAAGGAAATCAACGTCTCAATCGGACGGCCATGTGTGCTCAGGCATTCAATGTCGGCAAGCGGCCAGGCCATCCGTGCAGCTGCCAAAGAAAAAGCCGACGGTGCGGGCAGGACTTTCATTTCATCCTCTCCAACCCTATGGCTCAATGTCGCACCAATGCCGAACCACATGGGATCGCCCGTAGCCAAGACGGTAACTTTTCGGCCCTTGTATGCTAGGACTTTTTCTAATGACTCAATAAACGGCGCGCGCCATTGTAAGCGTTCACTCCCATTATCAGGGATCATTTCCAAGTGGCGTTTTCCACCGGCCAGGATGTCTGCGTCGTCGATGGCTTGGCGTTGCTCAGGCGTTAGACCCTCAACACCATTCATACCAATGCCGACAATTGTGACCCAAGGCGTGGTGCTCATGATTCCAATCCTCCAGCCACCGCATTGACCGCCGCTGCGGCGAAAGCGCTGCCACCCCGTCTTCCTTGAAGCGTTACGTAAGGGGTATCAGGTTTGAACGAAACTAAGGCGTCTTTAGATTCAGCAGCGCCGATAAAACCGACGGGGAATGCAAAAATAGCGGCAGGGGCGGGAGTCGCCGGATCATCTAACAATTCCATCAAATGAAACAAAGCGGTCGGTGCATTGCCAATGGCGACCACGGCCCCTTTCAAATTAGGCGGCCAAAGTTCAATCGCAGCCGCGGATCGGGTGTTGCCGATTTTTTCTGCCAAGTTGGGTACGCCCGGTTCGTTTAAGGTGCAGATGACAGGATTGTCCCGCGGCAGGCGAGATTTGATAATTCCAGTCTCGGTCATTCGCGAATCAACCAAAATAGGTGCGCCTGAGTTTAAGGCATCCCGCGCTGCGCCCACGACATCGCCCCGCCACCTCAGGTCTTTTATGATATCGGGATCAGCGCAAGAGTGGACGATACGAAGCGCCACGTCATGTAGTTCCGTCGGCACAGAGCTTAAATCCGATTCCGCACGAATGGCGGCAAACGATGCCCGATAAATTTCCGCTGGATCGCGAAGGTATTCCAATTTTTATCCCCGAGCGTTAGCCTTAATCGACGGCTTCCGGATTACGTTTGGCCGGCCCGTGTGGGTGATCGGCAAATGGGTGCGGCGTATGGTGGTGCCCATGGTCATGCCCGTGATCATGGTCGTGTTGGTGATCATGATCGTGCTCGTGTGGCTGATCAGCTTCCGTGCCAATACCCTGGACGTGATGATGATGACCCGCCTGCGCTTCTCCGACTTGGGCTTCGAAACCGATCACTTGGTCACGATATTTGCAGAGCTGACAGTTCATGTTGGTATCGCCTTCCAACACGCCTTCGATGCGATCGGCGAAGGTGTCGATCACCAATTCGTCGTCATTTAAGTATCCTGCTTTTAGGAATTCAATGTCTGGGTAGCGATCGGTAATTTCATCGGTGATGGAATAAATACGTTTGACCAAAATGCCAGTGAATAAAAAATAGGGAAAAACGATGATGCGTTTGTAGCCAAGCTTGGCGGCGTGTTCCAAGCCAGGAGCTACTAAGGGGAAAGTCACGCCAGAATAACAAACTTCGCCCCAACCGAATCCCATACCCTCCCACAACATGCGGGCGATTTTACAGACATTGGAATTGGCATCTGGATCAGACGTGCCACGCCCGACCACCATTAATAATGTTTCTTCCCGGGAAACGTCATCGCTGGCCTTTTCCAAGGCTTGTTCGATACGCTGGCGGGCGGCGACCAGAAGCCTGGTGTCTACGCCCAAATCGCGGCCAAATTCAATTTTGATCTCAGGATGTTCGGCGGCGTATTCATTGACCACTGAGGGTAAATCATTCTTCACATGACCGGCAGCCAGCAGCATGCCGGGCACGGCGATGATGTGGTCCACGCCTTGGGCGCGTAGGTTTTCCAGGCCATCGTGGAGAATCGGCGTGGCAAATTCTAAGAATCCGTAATCCACCGGATGTTGCGGAAAACGTTTCTTTATACCCTCAACAAGCCGGGCAAATTCATCGGTTGCCTCAACGTTGCGGCTGCCGTGTCCGCAGACCATAATTCCCAACTTCGCCATGTTTTTTCCCTAAAAATTTGCCCTCAATTACCGGCCCCGGAACTTACCTCTTCTGCGCGGGTCATGAAAGCAAAAGCGGTGAATTCAGAGGCTCCCTTTACCTTTCTGCCGGTCTAAGACATATAAGAACGATGTTGCCGCTGGAAATCTTTGCTGTCGTTACTCTCGCCCTGCTTTTGGACGTGGCGATTGGTGATCCAAAGCGCCTTTATGCCCTCGTTCCCCATCCTGTGGTTTTGATTGGGCGGATCATCGGGGCGATGGATGAAGTTCTAAACCGGGACGAGATCAAATCACGTTTGAAAAAGATGTTAGGTATTCTTTTGGTGATCAGCCTTTGCTCAGGCATGGCCATAATTGGGATTCTAATTTCTGGTGCCTTGGCCGAGCATTATTGGGGCTGGGTCGCAGAAGCATTCGTGATCTCAATGTTTTTAGCCGGAAAAAGCTTGGCGGATCATGTTGCGGCTGTTCGCTATGCTCTGGTGAACGAAGACTTGGAAGAAGGCCGCGTCGCCGTTTCTGCCATCGTCGGGCGTGATACGGAGGCACTTGATGAGGCCGGCGTGGTCCGCGCTGCGATCGAGTCCTTGGCTGAGAATTTTTCTGATGGTGTGGTGGCGCCTGTATTCTGGGCTTTGCTGTTCGGGTTGCCCGGCATCCTCGTCTACAAGGCGATTAATACTGCAGACAGCATGATCGGTCATAAAACGGAAAAACACCGTGATTTTGGCTGGGCGGCTGCGCGCCTGGATGATCTATTAAATTTAATTCCGGCGCGGATAAGCGGATTTCTGATCGTTGCAGGCGCTGCACTTAGCCGAGGACTGAGTGCTACGGGCGGAATTCGCACCATCATTCGGGATGCACGCCATCATCGTTCGCCAAATGCCGGGTATCCAGAGGCCGCCATGGCGGGGGTTTTGGGGGTGCGTCTTGCGGGTCCCCGCCAGTACGGTGATGAAATGATTGAGGATGCATGGATGGGGGACGGTCGGGAAGAGGCAACGCCTGATGACATTGGACAAGCGCTTCGGGTCTATTGGGTCGCACTAGCTATTTTGGCGCTGGATTGTGGCGCGCTTAGCGGGCTGCTTTTATGAGCGCGTCTATATCAAGTGCATTTTCCAAACTGTCCGCTAGAGATTCCAAGGCGCGTTCAACCTCTGCCTCGTAGTTCAGACCACTTCCGCTCCCTGGCCTCAATCGATTTAGAAAGGCGCTGCGGAATTCATCTTCGGCGAACAGACCGTGGATATAACAGCCCATGATTTTCCCATCTTCGGAAACAGCGCCATCAGCGTGACCTTCTAGGGTCGCAAACGGTTGGTTAATCGCAGATCCCATCGTTTGACCCGAATGCATTTCGTAGCCGCGGACTTTGCCAAGAGAGGCAAACGCCGTGCCGCTAACTTCCGAAAGACTTTTGTCGCTGGTTAAAATGGTTTGAAGTTCCAAGTACCCAAGGCCGGGAACATCGTTGGATGCCCCCTCAATTCCTTCTGGATCGAACAAGTGGGTCCCCAGCATTTGATAGCCGCCGCAAATGCCAAGGACAGAACCACCTCTGCGAATGTGGGTTTTCAAATCCAAATCCCATCCGTGAACTTGGAAATCTGTAAGGTCCGCAATCGTTGCTTTGGAACCCGGCAGGATAACCAAGTCGGCGTCCCCCGGCAGGGCCTGGCCTGGGGGAATAAAATCCAATTGGACGGAAGGCTCGGCAATCAGCGGATCGAAATCGTCAAAATTAGAAATGTGGGCAAGGCGCGGCACGGTGATTTTGACCGTCCCATCGATGCCGTCTGGACGCGTCTGTTCCAAAGCCATGCTGTCTTCTGCAGGCAGTTGAGCGACGATGGGTAAATAGGGGACGACTCCGAAACAGCTTAAGCTTGTCTGTTCCTCAATAATTTTTATTCCATCATCAAACAGGCTTTGGTCGCCGCGAAATTTGTTGATGATATAGCCCGCGATTAATTTTTTTTCTGCGTCAGTGACAACATGCCATGTACCGACAAGGCTGCCGATTACGCCGCCTCGATCAATGTCCGCGACCAGGACAACAGGGACATCTGCTGCAGTGGCGAATCCCATGTTGGCGATGTCGCCGTCCCGCAGATTAATTTCCGACGCGCTGCCAGCCCCTTCGATCAAGACAATGTCCGCATCTTCTTTCAGACGTTCAAAACTTTCCATGACTTCGGGCAAAAGGTCCGGTTTTAATTTCTGATAGTCCCGCGCCTTGGCATTGCCGCGCACCTTACCGCGCACCACAACCTGCGCCCCAACATCCGATTGCGGTTTTAGCAGCACCGGGTTCATATCTACGGTTGCGTCAACTTTGGCGGCTTGCGCTTGCAACGCTTGGGCGCGTCCGATCTCACCACCCTCTTTTGTCACGGCTGCATTGTTGGACATGTTTTGTGGTTTGAACGGTAAAACTTTGAGACCGCGTCGAACCAATGCTCGAGCGAGCCCTGCGACCATCAGCGATTTGCCAACATCAGAGCCCGTACCCTGAAACATCAATGCCTTTGCCGTCATTCTTTAAAACTCAATCCCGGTCTGAGCTTTAAAGTCCGCACGAAAGTGATGCTTGATTTCTGTCATCTCCGTGACCAGATCAGCGGCCTCGATTAATTCCGGTTTGGCATTTCGGCCCGTGCACATGACATGCCCACCGGGTTGCCTTGATGTCAAAAACGCAACGATATCTTTAATGTCCAGATAGTCGTTTCGAAGCACGATGTTAATCTCATCCAATACGACGAGGCCGTAGTCAGGGTCATTGATCATTTGTTGTGCCCGGTCCCACGCAGCGGTGGCGGCGGCGATATCGCGGGCGCGGTCTTGGGTCTCCCAGGTAAAGCCTTCGCCCATGGCCGTGATCGTGACAAGGTCCGGAAACTTATCAAGCACCGCCCGTTCACCCGTCTCCCATTTGCCTTTCACGAACTGCACGATGCCGACCTTCATACCGTGACCGATGCAGCGCATGGCTAAGCCCATGGCAGCGGTGGTCTTGCCTTTTCCTTTGCCGGTGTGAACCATTAGCAGGCTGCCTTCCTTGGTTTTTTTTGCCAAGATACGATCTTTCGCCTGTTTGTGTTTGCGGCGCTTTTCGTTGGCGCGGGCGTTGAGTTCTTCTTCCGATAAGTCATCGGTCACGGTGTCGCTCCTTCTGTTGGGCTTTCTAAAAGGCTGTTCAAAAGATTATGGGCTGAATTGGATCGTGGCCGCCAGAGGTCCCGTCGCACGGCTTCATCGAACCGTTCTGCCATTTCCTTAAGCGCTGCGGGATTATGCTGCCTTATAAATTCCCGCACGTCATTGTTCCCTAAGTAAGCATCAAAAACCTGATCGAAGTGATGATCTTCAACCACCCTTGCTGTCGCGGCGAAGGCAAACAAATAATCCACCGTCGCCGCCATTTCAAACGCGCCCTTGTAGCCATGGCGCATGACGCCATCAATCCATTTTGGGTTGGCGGCGCGGGCCCGAACCACCCGACCAATTTCATCAGCCAGGGTCCGGATGCGCGGGCTTTCGGGGCGTGAATGGTCGTTGTGATAGAGGGTAGGTTGGGCGCCTGATAAATGCCGGACGGCTGCGGTAATGCCGCCCTCGAACTGGTAATAATCATCACTGTCCAATATATCGTGTTCGCGGTTGTCTTGATTTTGAACCACGACTTCCACGCCAGCTAACCGGGCCTTAAATAAGTCTTCAGCCGCATCGCCGTCGGCACCATCCCCATAGGCGTAACCGCCCCAGGCCAAATAGGCGTCGGCTAAATCTTCATCCGTCTCCCAACATCTCTCATCAATCAGGGCTTGTAGGCCTGCACCGTATGCACCGGGTTTAGACCCGAACACTCTGAAGGCCGCGCGACGCAGAGCTTCATCTTTGTTCATTCCATCGCGGCCAAATGTATTGGCATCGGTCTGCACTTGGGCCGCGAGGGGGTTTAAGTCGGCAGGTTCGTCCAAGGCCGCAACGGCACGAACGGCAGAATCCAATAGGTTGACTTGAGCCGGAAAGGCATCGCGGAAAAAACCAGAAACGCGGAAGACCACATCAACCCGTGGCCGCCCCAAAACATCCAGCGGCATGACTTCAAACCCGGTAACCCGATGGGCATTTTTGTCCCAAACGGGCTGCACTCCCATCAGCGCCAAGGCTTGTGCAATATCATCACCGCCGGTCCGCATGTTCGATGTTCCCCAGGCGCTGAGGGCAAGCCGCCGGGGGAAGTCGCCGTATTCTTGGAAGTGATGCTCAATCAACAGGGACGCAGATTTCCAGCCCAACTTCCATGCCGCCAATGTCGGCACGGCGCGATTGTCGATGGAATAAAAATTTCGACCCGTAGGCAGGACATCGGGTCGGCCCCGAGTTGGCGCACCGCTGGGACCAGGAACAACGAACCTTCCTTCTAGTCCCGTCATCAATCCCTTCAACTCGTTCTCTCCGCAGGATTCTAAGGTCGGACGAAGTATGCTCTCGATAAATTTTAGGACGCGCTTTGTCGCGACCCATTCGGGTGCAAGCTGTGCTTCACCTGCAACCAGAGCCTGAGCCAAAATTTCCAGCCGTTCAATCATGTCCCCAAAAGTTCGCCATGGGTCATCAGACTGAGACATTAGGACATCGGGGGTAGGGCCTTCCCAAAGATCGCCCATCACACAGTCCAGGGGATCAAATCCACTGAGGCCTAGATCTTCACAAAGGGCACGAATGATCGACGCGTTTTCTGACTTGCCATCACCCCGAGGCAGCCGCGCCAACGCTACCAAGAGGTCCGTCGCTAAACGACCCTCAGGCGCTTTTCCAAAAATATGCAGGCCATCGCGAATTTGTAATTCTTTGAGCTCACATAAATAATTATCTAGTTTTCCCAGCGCGGCCCCCTCGTCATCAGTGGAGATAATGCCGACGTCTTTGTCGAGGCCGATGTCGGCACTTAGGTCCAAAATCTCTTTGCCCAAGACTTTTAGTCGGCGAGGGTCCATACCGGCTGCTTGATAATATTCATCCACCAATTGTTCCAAATCACGCAACGGGCCATAGCTTTCCGCCCGGGTCATCGGCGGCGTCAGGTGATCAATAATCACGGCTTGGGATCGGCGCTTGGCCTGGGTGCCCTCGCCGGGATCATTCACAATAAAGGGGTAGAGGTGAGGCACTGGACCAAGTGCCACTTCCGGGAAACAATATTTTGATAGGGCGACAGCCTTACCCGGCAGCCATTCCAAATTACCGTGTTTACCGAAGTGAATGATGGCGTGAGCATCCAGCGTATTTCTGACCCAAGCATAAAATGCCAAGTACCCATGCGGTGGGACGAGGTCAGGGTCGTGATACGTTTCAGTCGGGTCGATGTTATAGCCGCGTGCGGGTTGCACCCCGATAATGATGTTGTCGAAGCGGTGAACGGGCAGGATAAATTTATTGTTAGTGACAAAGGGATCGTCTTCTGGGTCACCCCAACGTTCAGTCATTTGTTTTTGGATGGTGTCGGGCAGGGCGTTAAAATATCTGGCGTAGTCGGATATAGAAAAATATTCTTCACCCTGTCTAATACCGGGAGCATTGGTAGGTCCTGCCAGGAGAATTTTGATTAAGTCTTCGCCTGTGCTGGGATATTGGGAGCCTAGATTATAACCCTCGGCCTTTAGCCTATGAAGCGTGGTCGCCACACCAGCTGGCGTATCCAAGCCAACGCCATTGCCCAACCGACCATCCTTATTGGGGTAGTTGGCGAGAATGATCGCGACGCGCCGATCAGATGCTTCGGTATTTTTAAGTCTGGCCCAAGCGCACGCCAAGGCCGCGACAAAGTTGATGCGATCAGGAATCGGTTCGTATTCAACGATGGTGGTTTCGGTTGCAGCATCAAATCTGCCGGGGGCCTTAAATGAAACTGCGCGTGACAGAATGCGTCCATCGACTTCGGGTAGGGCAACGTTCATGGCTAGGTCTGTTGGCGACAACCCGCGTGTACCGTCAGCCCAATTTTCTTGGTTGCCGCCTGCCAAGACCACTTGCAAGACGGAACAATCTGATGATGTGTATGGTGTCACCATAATATTATCGCCAGGGGTGGAGACGGCAAACCCGGTACAGTTTAGAATCACGTCAGGGGGTGCCTCACACAAAATCGTCTCAACAATTTTTGCCGCAACCGGTTCTTTTAGGCTGGCTGTGAAAATCGGCAAAGGATTGAGACCTTCCGCACGCAATGCCTCAATCATGGCATCAATGGGTTTTAGATTTCCGGCTTGCAGGAGCGCGCGATAAAAAACAATCGCCGTTACGGGGGCGTTAGATATCCAATGATTACGAATGTCCTTCAGGTTGGGTTCAGCGACGTTAGGCCAATAAACGCCAGCTCGAATCAAAGGCTTTGGTTCCAGCCAATCGTCGTCTTCGTTTAACAGCGACGCTGCATAGCGCAAAAACTGTTCGGCATTATCCGGTCCACCCTGAACGCCATATTGCCACAGCCTATGGCAGGCATCTGTCGGTAGGTTGGAAGCCCGATCTAATTCGGGGTCAGGGTTATCATCTCCGGGAACAACGGCAAGTAAGAACCCTTTTTCGCGGGCCAATGCCTGCACCTGTTCAATCCCATACGTCCAATAACCAATTCCTCCTAACAATCGAATCACAACTAACTTGGCGTGCGCTAAAGTGTCTTCCATGTAGACATCAACCGACATGTTGTGGCTGAGTTGTAATAGATTGGCGAGCCGGAGGGTTGGAAAACCTTCGCCCAAACTTTGACGCACGTTGGCCAGCAGAGAAAGGTCGCTAGCAGCCGCAGATAGGACCACAATTTCACCGGGAGACTGACCAAGGTCAACGGCCTCTTCGCCATCTGCGATATCGCCGGGTTGGGTGACAAGCAGGTGCATTTAAATTTTTAAGGCCGCTTCGATTGTCGTGCGATCAAGACCTGCGAGCCCGATCACGACAAGTTGAGTCCGACGGTCCTCATTGGCATTCCACAAGCGGTCGTAATAATGATTTAGTCGTCGGCCCACACCTTGGACGATCAGGCGCGCAGGCTTGCCGGTGACGTCTGCGAATCCTTTAACCCGGAGCACACCTTCGAGGCTGAGGACTTTTTCAATTCGTTCGGCTAAAGTTTCAGGCTCGGCAACCGCATCCAATTCCACAATGAAACTTTCGAAGTCATCGTGTTCGTGATCTTCCTCATCATCATGGTGGGATTTGCGATTGTCCAAATCATCTTCTACCGCCGCACCCACACCTAATATAACATCTGGGTCGAGTTTGCCGTGGCTGGCGGCTAATACCTGAACCGCGTCGCGAATCTTAGCGGAGACTTGCGCGTGAACATCGCTTTGAACATTTTCATCCATTAGGTCTTGTTTGCTGACGATCACCAAATCGGCGCTGTTGAGTTGATCTTCATAGAGCTCTTCGAGCGGGCTGTCATGATCAAGCGAAGGGTCTTCTTCTCGCAATCGGGCAAGTTCCAGAGGATCGGTTGCGAACAATCCGTCGGATACAGCAGGCCCATCAATGACCGCGATCACCCCGTCGACTGTGGTACGAGATTTTACTTCCGGCCATTGAAAGGCTTTTAGTAAAGGCTTGGGTAGCGCGAGTCCTGACGTTTCAATGACGATGTGGTCAACGGGTTCGGGTCGGTCCAATAACATCTCCAGGGTCGGCAAAAATTCATCCGCCACGGTGCAGCACAGGCATCCGTTGGTCAGTTCGACAAGGTCATCCTCGCTGCAGGTTTCATCACCGCAGCCTCTTAGGATTTCGCCATCAACGCCGATGTCGCCGAATTCGTTGATCACCAATGCCAAGCGTCGACCCCCGGCATTTTCCAAAAGATGGCGGATCAGGCTGGTCTTTCCGGCGCCTAGAAATCCGGTGATAACTGTGACGGGAATTTTTCGTGAAAGCATATTTTTTCCTATTTTAATTTTAGCGGCAAACCGGCCGTGATGAATAAGACTGAATCAGCCATTTCAGCGACAGCTTGATTCATACGGCCAACATGGTCGCGGTAAAGCCGCGCGAGTTTGTTTTCGGGAACGATACCTAGGCCAACTTCTAATGAGACCAAAACGATGGGATTTGAAACGTGGTGAAGGACATTGATAAGTGAGCTGATTTCGGACTCAATTTTTCGGTCCTCCGCCATTAGGTTCGACATCCAAAGTGTTAGGCAATCGACGAGCACGGGAACCGAGTCATTATTTAATTCTGCAAGTGCGCCAGCGATGTTTAATGTTTCTTCACGGGTCGTCCACGTGCTTCCCCGACGCGCTTGATGCTGGGCGATTCTATCGCTCATTTCCCCGTCAGACGCCGTGGCTGTCGCCAAATAGACCCCGCCGCCTGCGTCTTCTACGAGTTTTTCCGCATAGGCGCTTTTACCCGAGCGCGCGCCGCCCAAGATTAGGGTAATGCCGGAAAGATTGCCGTTTAGGGTCGCTGGTGACATGGTCACTCCATCCTCCGCCCGAGGAAACAGGTGAGCGTTTCAGTTGTGCCTCTGAGGAGGTTTCCTGGCTCACGGGTCTTTGCCTTCTCACCCGTCTTCCCAGATCAAAAATGATCCAGTGACTAAGGGGGTGTCGGCTCGCCGTTTACAGTTGCGGGGGCAGCACCGGTCTCTCACCGGACTTCCCTATCTCAAAGGCAGGTTGAAGCTATCATTTTCGCTTTTGCTTGGCAAAGCATAGTCGTAGGTTGGCTCCATGCTAAATGAAGTTTCTTTTACCCATATAGACGATATTCGCGCTCTTTTGCGAGAATTGCCCGGACCTAATCAGCAGGCCACCGAGAAAGCAGCTGCGCGGGAGCCGACATTGACCAAGCCGCCGGGGTCGCTGGGCCGATTGGAAGACATCGCCCATTGGCTTGCGGCTTGGCAGGGATCACATCCGCCGCGGATGGAGGCCCCATCGGTTCTCGTGTTTGCCGGGTCCCACGGCATCACAGCTGAGGGGGTTTCGGCCTATCCTGCTGAAGTTACGGCACAAATGTTGGCGAATTTTGAAGTTGGGGGGGCTGCCATTAACCAACTGTCCAATGCCTTTGGCGCGACCCTGAAGGCAGTTGATGTCAATGTCTCAGCGCCAACCAAAAGTTTTATTCGCGAACCTGCGATGACTGAGACCGAATTTATCCGCGCTTTTAGCCAGGGAATGGCAGCGGTGGATCAAGGCTCGGACATTGTCTGCATCGGTGAAATGGGAATTGGAAATACCACGGTCGCGGCAGCAATTTGTTGCGCACTTTACGGCGGCCAGTCAGAGGAATGGGTGGGGCCTGGCACCGGCGTTGTCGGGGCGGCGATGGACGCCAAGCACCGAGTCGTGAAGAGTGCCGGCGAACGATATGGAAGGCAGAAGTTTGATGGGCTGGAAATACTGCGTTGTGCGGGTGGTGGTGAATTAGCAGCGATGGCGGGCTCAATTGTTCAGGCGCGAAGGATGAAGGTGCCGGTCGTGCTGGACGGATACGTTTGTGGTGCGGCTGCGGCTGCGCTCAATGCAGTCAATCCTGGAGCGCTCGATCATTGTGTTGCGGGCCATGTATCGGCTGAACCTGGGCATGGGAAGTTGCTTGAGAAATTGGGCCTGGCCCCGATCCTAAATTTAGACATGCGACTGGGTGAAGCATCCGGCGCCGCTGTGGCCTTGGGAATTCTTAAGGCAGCTGTCGCTTGTCACACAGGCATGGCCACTTTTGCCGAAGCCGGGGTTTCAGATAAGGACTAGGGTGAAGACGCCAAGGCCAACCGTCGCCGCACCGATGCCCCCCCGAAACCACACATAAATTTGCGTTAAACCTTTGGATGCAAATGCCATCGGCACGGCGATGGCCACGGACAACAACGCCATGCCGGCGATTGATCCAACACCGAAGAGACCGATATAGATCAATCCCAGTTCGGTTGAGTCTACAGACTGTAGGGTTAGCAAGATTAACGCTGCCGATCCTGCCATACCGTGCATAGAGCCGACCAAAAAGGCGCGGAGCGGTAGGCCACTTGGGTGTTTGTGATTATGCGGATCAGCTTCGTGGCGGGTAGATTTTTGATGTGTGTGGGCATGAAAGTGGGGGGCGTCAGGCCCGTGCTTGTGGAGATGAAAGTGAATGCGTTCACGCCAAAGCCGATAGAGTACGTCCGCACCGAGTATAATTAACATCACGCCAACCGCTGCTTCCAGCCCTTGCGACAAGGCTGCCGGAACGATGGCATCAAATACTAAGATCAACGCCCCGAAAAGCACCAGCGTTGCGGTATGCCCGAGTCCCCACAGCACACCAATCGGAAGTACCCGTCGCAAGGACCGGGTTCCACTCGCCAATGATGCCACGGCGGCGACATGGTCAGCTTCTATAGCGTGGCGCAAGCCGAGTAAGAAACCAAAGCTGAGGACTGAGAGCATGTATTCTAGAATTCAATTGTATAGGAGAGTTTAGTTCCAAAGGTGTCAGTATCAATGCCATCATTCCGCACCGTCGTCCAGCCCAGATCAAGGCCCAAGCCAAAGCCAAAGACATAGCCCGCCGATACCTTGAATTGTGCTTCGTTTGTTGTCGTGCCGCCAGAGGGCTCGGTTTCTTTGTCGGTATAAGACAGCGCAATATTCCAGGCGTCATAGGAAACTTGCGCCGCCCCGGTCAGATAATATCGGTCTTGGTCATTGGTTCCGTCCGCATTATCGATGTTCACGTATTCGACCAGCCCGAAGAGCCCCCACTTATCGGTTAAATTTAGCTGATAGTTTGCGCCCACACCGATGCGGCTTTCATCTGAGGCGGCGGCGGTTTCGTTGCCGAGTGACAGGTAAGAGAGGTGATAATTCAATCCCTTTAATCCGCCAAGGTTCTGGCCATTAAGCCCGACCAAAACAGACCCCAAATCGCCGGTATTACCGGGCCCACCATCCCGTTCGCGGGTTCTAACCGCCCGTGTGAAGGCGGTTTCAGACAATCGAGTTGAGTCTAAAAAGAAGGTATCGACAGAGAGGGCATGCGTGCCAAAGCGGGTTTTTTGAGTTGTTACGCTACCGCCGAGGCCGATGCTTTTTCCTAATTCGTAGCCCTTGGCCAAGTCAGCGCCAAAGAGCCCCGGTGAAATGTCCCAGGCAGTCCCAAAATAGGGGCCAAACTTACCGCCATAGAGCGAGAACCTGTCGGTGTCATAGTTCGCCGTTAATACAGATAAAATGAGCCCTTGATTATCGAAAAATCGATCTTCACCGGGAAATGCAGGATCTTGAACCGGCTCGAATGTCAGCGTGGTGTTCACCGAAAACTGCGGCGTGAAACGAATGCCGATTGCGGGCTCTATCTTGGTGGACAAACTGTTGAATTCATTCGTCGCGTCATCTGAATTGTAATTGGCATTATTTTCAAGCTCGAAGGCGACCGAACCAGAAATTTTGGGGTAACTCGGCGTTTGTTCCGCGCCTACCGCTGGGAACGCGAAAACTGCGATAGTGACGGCGAAAACGACTGGTTTTATAGACATTTCATAACTCCATGGTCGAGGCCGACGCAAAGGCCGGTCGTCTAGGTAAATTGGTTGGGCTTAGTCCCGATTGAAGCGCTGATAGAAATGTCCAGTTAGGCCACCGAGGACAAGCCAGAATAACAATGTAATAATTAGTGTCGTCGCCGCATATTGCGAGCCCAATTCGACAGGAATTATCCCGGCCTCGAGTTTCACATGCGGAGCCCCGACAATATGGGGGATGGTAAGAAGGATTGCCCCGCCAATTCTAAAAGCCCAGCTTTGCGTCAAAAACATCATCCCCAGACCAACCGATGACGCCACAACAGTCGCCCCCCACCAGACATGTCGTTCGGCCAATGCGGCGACCTGCATACCCGGCATTTCAGGTGCCAGCCCTAAAGCCGGGAACGCGGTGACGGCGCAAAACCCGCCTAACCCCCAAAGAATACCTTTTTGCCAATCCACCTCACGTTTGCTGATGGCAATGACGGCGGTCAGCATCAGGCCGAAACCAACACCCATGATGAGGTCTGCGAGGAGGGTGTAGAGGGTGCGCTCCATCCCATTCTCAGGGGCCCATTCGTCGGCTTCGTGATTGTGGGCAGAGACAGGCGTCGCTTTTGCATTTTCTTTTTTGTCACCGTGGGCGTGGTCCGGGGTCGAGGCTGACTTTGAACTTTCATAAACCTCTGCCGCCTGAATAAGCGGGACAACCTTGACCATGTGCGCGCCGAAGACAAATACGCCCGCGAGTGCACCGGCGACAATCGCTGTCGCCAGGATGCGGTTAAGCATTTTTACAGGGTTATTTTAGTGACAGGGGACGGTAAACGCGTGCCGCCCATCGTGCGCTGCATTATGCAACGTTGATGAATTGGCCAGCGCCGCACCGAATACAAGGAATAATCCAATCGAAAATGCCAAAACGGCTGACATTACGACAGATGACTCTTCCGCGACGGCTTCCGTCTGGGAGACTTCAAGGGCTTCAGTTTTAATCTTTGTCATGTTCTAAATCTCCGAAAGCAGTAAAATTTTTTATCCAACCACCGCAAACGGTTTGCCCGCCCCACCGAATTGACCTCGTCCGGAGGTTCGCGATGTTAAGTGACGGCAGGTTTCCTGGCTTGCAGGTCGTTGCCGGTTGCCCCTCCTTCCCAGAACAAAAAGTCCCAGTGGAATTTTTGGGCGCCGGCTCGCCGCTTACAGTTGCGAGGGCAGCTTCGGATTTGGCCAAATATCTGTTAGCCGCACCGTATTCCCTTTACCCCAAACCGGGGCACCGTCACGGCAAACCGTACCGCGCTGGTTTTAGAAAAACAAGCGTGTTCGTTCGATTTGGCTCTAGAATGAAATTACCCGGGACAGAATTCGGCTATTGTGTTACGGGAGGCTCTCTTCAACCGGCGAAGTGGGATTTGGAATTCATGGCTGACGGCCCAACATTCGACGAACACTTCCGCGACCACCTGTTGGAATTGTTCCAATGGCGGCGAGATGTTCGGCGGTTTGCAGACGTTCCGGTTTCGGAAAATTTACTGAAGGGACTGATTGCCCAAGCAGCACTGGCACCGAGTGTCGGTAATTCTCAGCCGTGGCGATTTGTGAAGGTTGGGGACCCGGACCGGCGCAATCGAATTATCGAAGACTTTCAACATTGCAACAAGGAAGCCTTGGACGACTATCAAGGCGAACAGGCACGGATCTATGCATCACTTAAACTATCAGGATTGCGTGATGCGCCCGTCCACTTGGCGGTATTTGCAGATACAGAAACCAGCGTCGGCCACGGGTTGGGTCAACGCACCATGCCTGAAACCCTCAAATTTTCAGTGGTTGGCGCCATCAATCACTTGTGGTTGGCGGCGCGCGCTCATGGGGTGGGAGTGGGATGGGTCTCGATCCTGAACCCTGATAATGTTGGGAAAATTCTGGATGTGCCCGAGGGCTGGAGCCTGATCGCGTATCTTTGTGTTGGCTATCCAGAGGAAGAACACCTGGACCCGGAACTGGTGCGGGCCGACTGGCAACAGCGGCTCGACGTAAGTGATTTAATTTTAGAACGCTGATCGTAAAATCAGATCGAGTAATCAACATCCTCGTAGCGCGCACCTTCGAGGTCAAATCCGGCTTCGCGCCAAGCATCAACGCCGCCGATCAAATTAATCGTGTTCATAATGCCTTCTTTCGCCACCTGTTTTTGGGCGGCAGCGGACCGTTTACCAACTTGGCAGATGAATACCACCTTTTTGCCATCTGTTAGGGGAAATAAGGTTTCGTCCAGGAAAGAAAGCGGCAACAGCAGGGCACCCGGAATATGTTCGTACTCATATTCAGGGGTTTCACGGACGTCAACTAATATGACGTCATTGTCTAAGTACCAAGCGTTTACCGTTTTGGCATCAGCTTGGATGAATTCATCTGTCATGCGTCCTCCGGTACCGTCTGATTGGGAAAATAATTCCCCCAATCTAAACAGGGAGCATTTCGACGATAATATTGAGAGATTGTCCGGCAACAAGCAAGAACGCGCTATTTTAAGACTTTGTGATTTTAAATTAAATTCGTATTTAACATTGGACACCTAAGAATCAAATAATTAATTGATGGCGGCGGCGATCATGAGACCTACTATCTCAAGCCGTCTTGAAAACACCCTGAATTGACGCCAAGATGTCGGCTAATCACATGTTGCGCTTCCCGCTTGAAGCCTCAGGCCGCGCAACAAAGACAATCGAGACTAACCTACCATGAAACCAGCGCCATTCGAGTACACGCTTGCCGAGACCGTAGAAGAGGCCATAGCCCTTCTTGATGACGGTGACGGCGACGCAATGATAATTGCCGGGGGGCAGACGTTAATGCCGATGATGGCCTTGCGCATGGCTCGGCCTGAGAGGGTTGTCGATATTAATGGAATTGAGGAACTCGCTGGCATCAGTGAGGACGCGGACGAAGTCATTATCAAGGCCTGCACGCGCCAGACAGCTGCGTTGGAATCGAAACTAGTTGCGAATCGATTGCCTTTACTCGCCAAAGCAATAGCCTTCGTTGGGCACCAGCAAACACGTAATCGCGGCACCGTCGGTGGTAGCCTGTCTCTCGGCGACCCAGCATCTGAAATTCCGCTGGCGGCACTGACCATGAATGCGTATGTGACGCTCAGAAGCGTTGAGGGGAGTCGCACGGTTCCGATGGGTGAATTTTTTCTAGGACCCATGATGACAGCCTGTGAAAGCAATGAACTTATGGTGAGTGTCCATTTCCCGTGTCGGGTAGACGACCAACGCGTTGGCACGAGCTTTCACGAAGTCAACGAGCGGCACGGGGACTTCGCGATTGTCGCTGCGGCTGCGCAAATCCACCTAAATGATAAGGATGTCTGCACTGGGGCCGCGGTTGCCATTGGCGGGGCGCATGATCGACCCGTCAGAATCCCGGGTTTGGAAGCCAAATTAGTTGGGAATAAGATTGACGCGGAGGTTATTCAGTCTGCATTGCAGGAAATTTCAAAGACCATCGATCCCTTTGACGATCAACACGCCGGTGCGGATTATCGGCGACACACAGCGGAGATCTTGGCGGAGAGAGCCATAAATGATGCGGTGGCGGATGCAAATGGAGACGCGCAATGAGTAAGCACGACATTGTCGTCACCGTGAACGGGAAAAAGGTCGCGGGGTCAGTAGAACCTCGCATGTCCTTGCTGGATTTCTTGCGCAGCGAAATCGGCCTGACGGGAACACACATGGGGTGTGAACACGGAGTTTGTGGTGCGTGTTCGGTGCTGGTTGACGACGTACCACTCCGGTCATGCCTCATGCTGGCGGTGCAGGCTCATAACCATGCCATCACTACAGTCGAAGGCCTGTGTAATGAGGATGGCTCGACCGGCGAACTACAAGATGCCTTTCGTGATGCTCATGGCATGCAGTGCGGATATTGCACGCCGGGGATGTTGATCTCCGCTCACGCGCTTCTCGAATCGAACAAAGACCCGTCGGTTGATGATATCAAGGAAGCCATTGGCGGGAATCTCTGTCGCTGTACCGGGTATGTGCAGATCATCGAGGCCATTCAGTTGGCGGCCAGCCGCAAGATGGAAGCGGGGCCGTCATGAAAAGCAACCTGCACTATATTTCGCAGAAACGACGCGTGAAGGAAGATAAACGATTTGTTTCCGGAACCGGAAATTATGTTCAGGACGTTGTGCTGCCGAATATGAAACACGCCGCAGTTCTGCAAAGCCCGTACCCGAACGCTCGGATCTTGTCGATTGATAAGGTGGAAGCCGAAGCATTGCCGGGCGTTCACATTGTTCTGACGGGCGAAGAACTGGCCGAAGACATCAATCCAATTCGTCTTGGTCTCAAACTGCCAGAGGTAAAGTGGTATCCCCTGGCCGTCGGCACAGCGCGTTATGTGGGTGAATGGGTGGCCATCGTTGTTGCGGACAACCCCTACATCGCCGAAGACGCGCTTGAACTGATCGACGTCGACTACGAGCCGTTGGACCCAATTATGGACCCAGAAGAGGCGTTCGAGGAAAAGACACGATTGGTGCATCCCGGCCATGGCTCCAACGTTCTTTACCATGGACATTTCACTTGGGGTGAAGTTGACGACGATTTTGCGGCGGCTGATGACACTCTATCGTTTCGGGCGCGTTGGGGACGTAGCTCAACCGTGCCCATCGAAACGTTCGGTGCGCTGGCGCAATGGGATGAGGGGACAGAAATTCTCGACCTTTGGGCCTCTATCCAAATGCCAAATTTTGTCGAGTTGCTTTCAAGCACACTTCGTTATCCGTTGAATAATGTTCGCCTGCATCAAGACGTCGACGTTGGTGGCAGTTATGGCGTGAAGCGGGGCATTAAACATTCAGTTTTGGTTGGCTACCTGTGTCGCAAGTTACGAGTTCCCGTTCGCTTGATCGAAGATCGTCTGGTCAACATGTCGAGCGGTGACGCCCATGGGCCGGATCGGATTTTTGACACAGACGTAGCCTTCAACAAAGACGGCGTGATCAAGTCCCTAAAGATCAGAGCGCTTGATGATGCGGGTGCCTATCCTGGGCGCGGCCCCCATCAATTGGCCAAACCGATCAGCGCAATCGTGGGGCCCTATAAAATTAACAGCGTTGATTATGAAGCCATTTCCGTGACCACGAATAAGACGGGTCAGGTGCCGGTTCGGGGCTTCGGCCAAGCGCCCACCAATTTCATGATCGAAACAGCGGTTGATAAAGTCGCCCGCCATCTCGGCATGGACCGCGTGGAAATTCGCCGCCGTAATCTGATCAATCACGATGAATTTCCCTATCAGATTCCAAGCGGTACAAAATACGACAGCGGTGATTATCATGCGGTCTTGGATAAGGTCATCGACAAAGCCAAGTATGATGAACTGGTGAAGCGCCGCGACACGGCGCGCGAAAATGGGAAGTGGGCAGGGATCGGTGTGACGACCTGCTTGGAGCCCAGCGGCGGCAACAACATCTTCGAATACTTGATGGAGCCTGGGGCTGAGATCACGACTTATATGGAAGGCTGCGAAGTTCGCGTTGATCCGCACGGCAAGATCACAGGTATCATGGGAACGACGACGTCGGGCCAAGGGCACGAGACTCTTTTTTCCACTATTTTGGGAGAGGAACTGGAATTCGATCCTGATGACATTCGTATTGTACATGCGGATTCCCTGAATGGTCCGCCGACCCGTAGCCCAGTCGCCAGTCGAATGGCGATCATGCTCGGCAGTTCGGCGGCAGGTGCTGCACAGAAAATTAAGGACCGAGCGATGAAGATCGCTGCGTTCAACTTAAACCGTCCGGTCGAAGATTTAGAATATTCGGAAGGCAACGTATTTGTCCGCGGGGACCCAGGCCAAAAACTAACGTGGCAGGAAATTTGTTTTATCGCGCATCGGTCTTACCACAAGTTGCCCGACGGAATGGAGCCGGGGTTTCACGCTGAATACGTTTTCCAAGTTCCGGGCGGGGGGAAGCTTCCAGATGAGAGGAACCGCGTGCAGATATATCCCTGCTTTTCTTTTCAAGCTCACATTCCTTACGTCGAAATTGATCCCGGTACCTGCAAAGTTGAAATTTTAAATTATGTGGTTGGCCACGATTGCGGCACGGTGATTAATCCTGACATCGTCCGCGGCATGATGATCGGAGGGCTCGCACATGGAATTGGTGCCGCTTTGTTTGAAAAGTTTTCCTATGCGCCGGATGGGCAGTTTCTGACTTCCACTTTTGCGGATTATCTGATGCCGTCGGTCTATGAAATGCCGCCGGTTCAGGACGTCGAACATTGCACGCCCTCACCACTGACATCCCATGGTCAAAAGGGATCTGGCGAAGGTGGCTACTTAGGCGCGCCTGCGGCAATCTCAAGTGCCATCAACGATGCGCTTGAGCCTTTGGGGAAATCCATTCACGAACTGCCCATGCGCATTAACAAAATTCATGAACTCATTACGACGGAGTCCGACACGTGATTATCGATACCCACGCCCATTACACACCACAGTCCATGCTGGCTGCGCTCAAGACACAGATTGACCGATTTCCTTCCATAGATTTGTTGCAGGAAGACGGCAAGTTTCAACTGGCATTTTGTGGTGGCAGCCCAACCCGACCCTTGTCCCCAAAGCTTCGCGATACCGACATGCGGCTGGAATGGATGGATGATCAATCGATTGATGCTCAGGTCGTCGGCGGTTGGCTCGATAGCTTTGGGTATGAACTACCAGCGGAAGAAGGCGAGTCCTGGTGCCGGTTCATGAATGAATTCCAGATGACGGGCACAGACAACATCAATCGTTTATATCCTCTTGCCACAGTTCCGATGCAAGATGGCAAGCGTGCCGCTAAAGTTTTGGAAGAAGCGATGGCGGGTGGGTTTAAAGGCGTCATGATCGGCACTCAACCGAACGGCATCTCAGGCAATCTGGATGATCCTGATCTCGATCCATTTTGGGAAGCGGCGTCTGGCTTGGGTGCCACGGTTTATCTGCATCCCATGTTTGGCTGTGGTGATCCGCGCCTAAATGATTTTGCGCTGATGAACGCCGTTGGGCGCGGGACTGACACGACGACGGCTGTTTCTAGGCTATTATTTTCCGGACATTTCCTGAAGTATTCGGGAATGAAATTTGTTCTATCGCACGGCGGTGGGGCCATTCCTTATATGATGGGACGGCTGGCAAAAAATTATGAAATCCATCCGGGGCAATATAGTGACCCCGTGGCAAGTTTTCGGAAGCTTTACTTCGACAGTGTTCTCTTTGCACCAGACGCGCTCAATTTTTTATGTTCATCATGTGGGCACGATAAAGTCATTCTGGGATCAGATTACCCGTTCCCGATTGGCGACATGACTCCCTTAAAAGTGATTGATGAAGCAGGCTTCACTGACCCACAAAGAAATATGATTGTTGGCGAAACCGCAGCAAAATTATTCGGTATTTCTTAGGACGTACAATGACATTTCAGACAATCGAAGTCAGGCCTCTCGCCGGGGCATTGGGGGCGGAAGTCGGAAATATTGATTTGTCTGCTCCCCTGAGCAATCAGATGCGCGACGAAATTCATCAGGCGTTTCTGGATAATCTGGTCATTGTCTTTCGCGATCAGAAATTGACGCCGGAAAAGCAGGTTGAGATTGCGGGCCTTTTTGGGAAACCGGCAATTTACCCATTTCTTCAAGGTCTCGACGGCGCACCGGAAGTCCACGAATTGTTGAAGACGGCGGAGGACGAAGTTAACTTCGGCGGCAACTGGCATTCCGATACGGCCTACCGCGAGTGCCCGGATATGGGAACACTGCTTTATGCGCATGAGGTGCCGGACGTCGGTGGCGATACACTTTTTACCAATATGTATCTGGCTTACGATGCGTTATCCGACGGCATGAAGGAAATGCTAAAAGGCCTTACCGCGATCTACAGTTCGGAAAAGGGCTACGACGGTAAGCGAGCTGAGAAAATGAAAAGCCTTGATGGGCTAAAGGATGCCGTTCAGGCAGAGATAGAGACATTTGAATCTGAACACCCTGTTGTGCGTACCCATCCTGAAACCGGGCAAAAGGCGCTCTATGTCAGCAAGTCTCATACCCTGCGATTCAAGGATATGACGGTCGAAGAAAGCACGCCCTTAATCGATTATCTAAGTACCTTCGCCGTGCTTCCTGAGTTTACATGCCGCGTAGATTGGCAGCCCCAAACACTGGTTATATGGGACAACCGTTGTACCAAACATTTGGCTGTCGATGACTATGCAGGCCAGCGCCGCCGCATGCATCGCGTGACAGTCGAAGGTGTCAAACCACTCTAACTATTTTTTAAACAGGTAGATCGGACTGCTCCAACCTTGGTGGCCGTCTTCTTGGGTGACGCGGCAATACAGGCGGGTATCACCGTCTTCGCGTAGTTTCACCTTTCGCTGAAGTTTCATATCATACGTGGTGTTTTCATCCGGCAGTCGGAAGACACGAAGCGCCTTAAACAGACCGCCGCAATCATAGGTAATATCTTCTAGACCGATGTCCGCGAGCGGGATTTCTGCATCGACAATATTACTGTTAATTTTAAGCGTGCCCGCAGCACCGTCCTCAAGCCAAATGTCGACGGCAGAGTATCCACCCGTGGTGACGCATTGCCATTGAACGATGTTATCAGATGTTTGACCGGCTTGTTTTTCGGCATTCCAGAAATTATATCCTTTGACGCGCTTAACTTTTGCGGTGTCGAAAGTCGCGGTGCAATCCCAATTTACGTTGCGTCCGCGTCCGCGGTAGTTGGCACCTTCGCAAACAATACGAATGCGGTTCCCTAAGGATGCTTCATCATAGGCGCGAATGGTCTCGAAGGTATCGTGGCCATCTCTGAGGTCGATCCGCTCAAGCGGGGCAGAGCCAACCACATCAATGGTGTAAGTAACCTCGTCCTCATTGGTTTGAACAATGTCACCCATGATTGCCGATGTCGTGGGCTCGCTTTCAACGTCGCCAAGTTCGGGATTACGCAGGAAGACTGTAGCCTCACTGTCAAACTCCGCGCCCGCGCTCAGATACATTCGCGCACCCGTCGTCGCGTAGTGATGGCGCCGCCGAAATCCTTCGAATAATCCATCCCGATCAAAGGTCTCTAATAGGTGGCAGGTGAGACCGCCGTAGGATCCGAAGGACGCGTCGCCTGGGTAGCTCGCCCCGGGTCGCCCTTTGTGGCCATCGCTGGAGGCAACAATGCCGACACGGTAATTGGCATCGAAGGCGTCATGAACGATCCATTCGAACGACCCCCAGGCAGAATGAATTTCTACCGATGGTTCGATCTTGGCATTGTGCGCGTACTTAACATCCGCATACCGCCCGCCGATGTGGGCGGTAACTAGGGCGTCTTCGTCCTTCAGCTTCACAAATAGATCATTGGCACTATGGGCATCATTTTCGGGGTGTGTCGTATCGTAGACAAGCGCGCGGCAGGACCGATAGATGGGGCGTCCTTCGTCCCGGTACCAAACGTTATGATCCCCGCCGAGGCTGGTGTTTCCCGACCATTCATATCCAGGCAGGGTTACGAACGTTCCCGGATCATTAAATTCTTTGGTAAGTGAGTTTATCTCCGCCCAAAATTCATCTGAGATTTGAAAATCATTGGCTTGATGGGCGCAGATATCCAAGAACGCTTTGTCACGGCCAAATTCAAAATATTCACGACAAGAGTTGGTGCCGATGGATTCTTCGGACTGACCATGCAGATCGGACCAGTAATGGCTGACGGAGGTGTTTGCTTTCGACCGCAACGGGTTGGATCGAGTGAGGAGAGAGCCGTCTTGGCTGAGAATATTCACATAAACGTCTGTTTCTTCCTCGACCACAAGATCATCGATGATGACCGTGAATTCGCCTTTGGAAATTGCAATGGTTTCAGGCAGGCCTTTCAAAGGCCCAACGGCTTCTAATTTTACTGTTTCAGTTCCCTGATCGCTTGGGTTACCCCAAACGTCTTCAGATTTGAGGCAAAGCCGAAAAGGCTCACCTGCTCTGCGAAGGGTGGGTAAAATTGCTTTCCAACTCACGGCCGGCCCAGAGACGACATTGATCGTCGCCTGATTTTCTGGAAGCAGTGGAATAAAATCATAACACGCAAACGGGTCGGCAATGATTTGGAATTCAAAGGTCGGCTCGACCATGGTCTGGAGACGAATGCCGGGGGAGCCTTGGCTCGGATCACCGATGCAAATTGTCAACGTGTCGCCTTCGGTCAAATAGCGATTGCAGCGAATTAAGAGTGAGTAGTTCCAGGGACGGGTGTTTCGCCGGTGCTCAAAAGCAAGCTCTATCGGAATGCCTGTCGAAGCTTCAACGGTGGTGTAACCTGGTGCCTTGGGATCATCGAACTGCAGCTTGGTTTGATCCGCATGGCCGCGGAAACACATTTTTATGTTACCGCGATCATCAATGCCGAACTTGCCGCAGGTATAGGTCACTGTGAAGGAATGCCAAGTGCCCGCCTCAAAACTGCCTGAAGGTTCAACACTGGCGGACCCCATGAGGTCTTGGCGGTAAGTATGATGCGGCATTTAAGACTCTTTCAATTTTGATGGAATCGAACTTGCTCTACTTTGCTATCCCGGCTTACGGTGTGCTCTAGTCTGCAAGGAATGACGAAGAAGGCAAGAGAATGAGTAACACGACGAATTATAAAGATTTGCATGCGCATATTGATGAGTTGGAGCGTAAGAACCTTTTAATCCGGGTCGAGAGAGAAATCGATAAGGATACGGAAATGCATCCCCTGGTGCGCTGGCAGTTCGTCGGCGGCATGAAGGAAGAGGACCGTAAAGCTTTTTTGTTTACCAATATTCTTGATGGCAAAGGGCGCAAATACGACATTCCGGTCATCGTCGGCGGAATTGCCGCAAACCGTGCAATCTATGCGACCGGCATGGACTGCGACCTAGAAGATATCCCCAAAAAATGGTCCGATGCGATTGCTAATCCGATCCCACCTAAGGTGGTTGATGAAGGCGCCTGCCATGACATCGTTGAAACCGGGGATGTTCTGTCCGAAGAAGGCCACGGCGTTGATGTCCTGCCGATCCCAATTTCGACGCCGGGATTTGATGCAGCCCCGACGCTAAGCGCGACCAATGTCATTACCAAGGACCCTGAGTCCGGGGTGCAGAACATGGGGACATACCGCGCCGCCTTAAAAGCGCCGGATCGCATGGTGGTGCGTATGGCGACCCGAGTTGGCGGCGCCGGCGGGTATCAGCATTATCTTAAACATCAAAAGAATGGCGACACGGAAATGCCGATTGCCGTCGTCCTTGGCTGCCCGCCCTATGTCGCTTTCATGGGGCCGCAAAAGCTCCCCATTGACCTAGATGAATTCAACGTTGCGGGCGGGCTGGCAGGCGCGCCAATCAATATTGTTAAGGCGAAGACTGTGGATTTGATGGTGCCTGCCGAGGCAGAGATCGTTATCGAAGGATATATCGACGTCACCCATGTCGAGCCCGAAGGTCCTTTCGGTGAATCCCATGGCCATATCGCGCTGGAAGAATATAACATGCCAATGCGCGTCACGGCCGTCACCCGCCGTCGTGATGCTGTGGTGCCGTCCTATATTAGCCAAGTCGCTCCCAGCGAATCGAGCGTGATCAAACGGGTTGCTTATGAGCCCTTGTTCCTACATCACCTGCGCGACACCATGAGCATCAAGGGCGTCAAGAAGGTATCGTTGCATGAACCCCTAACGGGTCTTCTGCGGGTCACAGTCGTGACCATGGAAAACGGTGTGGCCCCTACGGAGATTTGGCGTGCCCTCAACGGCGCGGCTTTCTTCAAGGGTGATTGCGGCAAGATCTGTATCGCCGTGAATGACGATATTGATGTTGAAAGTCCTGACTCGATCTTATGGGCGATGGCCTATCGTTCGAACCCCATCAAGGATATGCAGCTTGTGCCGCATCGTGGGCAGGGGCATGGCCCCAAGCGGGAGCACGCGGGTGAGGAAGATTCGACCTTGCTAATAGATGCGACGATGAAATCACCCATGCCGCCGCTGGCTCTGCCGGGACGCGAATACATGGAACGGGCGAAGGTAATCTGGGAAGAAATGCAGTTGCCGCACCTGACCCCACAATCCCCTTGGCACGGGTATTCATTGGGCGCTTGGCACACAGTATGGGACGAGGCCGCCACTCGCGCCGCCGCTGGGGACTATATTGAGAACGGTAACATTAGCCTTAGCCAACAAAGGCCGGGGGTAAAACCTGAATCCCGATTTAACCCTGATACGGGTGAACCGGAATGATGGATTTTGATCGAATATAAATTACAAACGTAGACAGACGTTTTCGAGAGAGCTACCTTGATATCCTGAATGTCGGCTTTAGCGTCGTTATGGCGACAAATTAAGAATTCCAAATTAAACCTGTCTGGGAGGACAAAAAATGAAATTTATGAATTTACTCAAATCTAGCGGTATCCTATCGCTGGGCGTTGTAATGGCGATAGGTGCTGCAGGCACCGCATCGGCAGACTATCCGACAAAACCGATCAAGCTCTATGTTGGGTTTTCCGCTGGTGGCGGTACCGATACCACCGCGCGTGGTTTTGCGAGTTATGTGCATGAGATCGCCGGCATGAATGGAATGCCCATGGTTGTGGTTAATCGACCTGGTGGTTCGGGAATGCAAGCGGCGAAGATTGCTGCGAAGTCGAAGCCTGATGGCTACACCCTGCACATCATCAATTCGGGCACCTTCGCGGCTGCGGATATGGCGAGTAAGAACGCACCGGTTAATCCCCGTAAAGATTTCACCAGCATCGGGTGCATGACTCAGTTGGTCACGGCAATGTTGCTGCAAAAATCAAACCCTGCAAAGACGGCGGCGGATTGGGTGAAGATGGCCAAGGCGAGTGGTAAGACAATTCGCTGGTCGACATCCGGTGCGGCAACCATGCATGCATCAATTGGACATTTGTTCCTTGATACCGTTGGCATCAAACACCAAGTTATTCCGTTCAAGGGCGGTTCAAAGTCGCGTAATGCACTGGTTGCAGGCAAAGTTGATGTTGGTTTCATTGGCGTGCATCTGGTTAAAGGCTTTGAAAAAGAAATTCATGCAGTCGGGGTGCCTATCTCTAAGCGTGACCCAGCTAATAAGAAGGTACCAACTTTCGGTGAGCAGAACTTGCCAGCGTTGGATGTTGCAGGACCGATGTGTCTCTGGGGACCCAAGGGCTTGCCTGCTGATGTCACGAGTAAGCTTGAAGCCGCTGTCAAAGGCGTCGCTGCTATCAAAGGCTTCAAAAAGTACATGAAAAAATCGGGCCTTGCTGCCTTCCACGTAACGGCCGCGAACAGCGTTAAGAAGCTTGATGCGCTCTATGCCACACTTGGACCGGTCATCAAGAAAATCAAAGGCTATCAATAAAAGAACCACGTTTTAATTTCTGAGCAGCAGGTGGGCACGAGTTTCGTGTCCACCTGCGTCGCTTTCGCATGTGACAAGGGTAAAGAGTAATATGTCGACTCTGAGTTACCGAACTAAGATTGAATTAGGCGTAACGGCGGTTGTTGTCGTGGTCGGCCTGTTTTTTGCAATCCTTGCCTGGGATATTAATCCGAAGTCTCATGAAATTGGTCCCCGGGCCGTTCCGATGTTCATCGCCGTAACGATGATCTTGTTGGGCGCGCTAATTTCCTTTGTCGCACTGAGATTCAATTCGATTGAAAACGGCAATGGGTCAGACGACGATGTGTACGTAGAAGATGACTACGGGTTTGCCGATTCAAACATCACCCGCGTATTCTCCGTGATTGGCTGCGGGATTGTTTATATTATTTTGTTCATTGGGTTTGGCTATTTTGTGGCAACGCTGGGATCTCTTTTCCTCATTATGTTCGCCTTCGGGAACCGCAATCCGCGTACACTTATATTGGTTCCGGCGATTGGTACTGTGGTCTACCAGTATGTGTTCATGGGCTTGATGGGGCTGCATGATCCGGCAGGTGAACTTTTAGATGTAACGGCTCTAACCAATTTGATTTCCGGCAATTGATCGCCCAAATAATTCGATAAGGACTTTCCATAATGTTAGACCTACTTGGCGGTTTCGTTCACTTGTTTTCCGATCTTGAGGCAGTGTTTTTTGTTTTTCTTGCCGGATTGGTCGGAATTGTCGCGGGGGCCTTGCCGGGACTGACAGCTGCCGCAGCGATCGCGATGCTGCTGCCGCTCTCTTTTCATTTGGATGCTTTGCCGGCACTCGCGTTTCTCTACGTCATTGGAAAATCTGGTCGGTACGGCGGATCTATTGCCGCGATCTTGTTTAATACGCCCGGCACCGCTGCATCAGCAGCGACCATGCAGGACGGCTATCCGATGACCGTTCGTGGCGAGGCAGGGAAGGCGCTTAAGACCGCGACAATTGCGTCCATAATTGGTGATTACATCGGTGAGTTTATTCTTATCTTTGGCGCGGTCCTCATTGCCAGCTACACCAAAACATTTGGCCCAACCGAATACTTCGCGATCTATGTCATGGCCTTTATCGTTATTGGGTCTGTCGTAGGGAAATCTGTCATCAAGGGGATTCTCTCGACTCTTTTAGGTGGCTTTGTCGCCCTCGTCGGGCTTGATACCATTACCAATGCACCGCGCATGACTATGGGATTTAATGAGTTAGACGAAGGAATGGCGTTGGTTCCGTTGTTGATTGGAGTCTTTGTTATCTCAGAGGTCATCATCCAGGCTGAAAAGTCTGCAAAAGATAAATTGGATGGTCTCGGTGAAATAGATATAGGAAACCCGGACGCCAATCATTTGACTTGGGCAGAGTTCAAGCGATGTTTCCCGATCATGATCCGGTCCTCATTTATCGGCTCCTTTATCGGCATGATGCCGGGGCTGGGTTCATCGGTTGCCTGCTTTGTGGCCTATGGCGAGGAGAAACGCCGCTCCAAGAACCCTGAGGAATGGGGCACTGGCATCGTCGAAGGAATTGCAGCACCCGAATCCTCCAATAACGCGGTGTCTGGTCCCTCGATGATCCCGCTGTTAACGCTCGGCATACCGGGCAGTACAGTGGCAGCCATCCTGATTGGCGTCTTTCTTATTCATGGCATTCAAGTTGGGCCGTCGATCTTTGACACGCCTCACAGCCGTCAGTTGATTTATGCGCTCTTTGCGGCAGGGCTACTCGGCATCGCCGTCTATGGTGTCATGGGCTATTGGGGCGGGCCGTTTATTGGCCGCATGATTTCCTATCTACCGCCGCGTATGCTCTATCCGTTTATTTTTCTCACATCTATTGCCGCCTCTTATTCGAGTCGTGCGAGTATCTTGGATGTTGGAATTGCGCTCATATTTGGCATCGTTGGCTATGGCATGCGGCGCACAGAGTTTAGTGCGGCTGCGTTCGTCATCGCCTTCGTGCTCGCCAACAATATGGAAGAATCCTTCCGCCAAGCCCTCTTGTTATCTGATGACGGAATCCTGATTTTTGTGAAGGAGCCTGTCGCGTTGGCATTCCTGGTGGTTGGCTTTGGCGTGATGATTTTCCGCTCTGTCTCGGTCATGCGGCATAAGCGAAAGTATCCTGACGCGACTCCGACGTAACCTTGCTTAGGGTGCGAACGAGGATCGTAATTGCGCTGCCCAAATTCCGTCAAGTTTGGTGATTACCCAAATCGAGCCAAATTGACTGAGCACGGAGTCGTTCTCTCGATAGCGTGTGAAGCGCACGTTCAAATGAACTTTTTCCGGTTCCGCCGTAATAACATCAAGCGAGTCCCAAACGGTGTGGTGCCATTCGTCACCGGCGCGGGCAAGAAAATCAGGCCAATAATCGGCAGGTTCTTCCCAGGTCTTTAATTGTCCACCCGAAAGCCGATAGTGCGGAAAATGCAGAGTCGCAGTCAGCGCCGCTTCGTCGCCAGCATTCAAAGCCTTGATATGCGCTGCCATAACAGACTGGGCGGCCTCAATAGCCTCGTCGTTTTCGTTTTGATCAGGTGCAGGATTCAAAGGGATATCCATGCCTTAAGTATAATCTGTTACCCATGTTTATACCCACATGATGAAAATAGTTTTACGTGAGCGAAGACGATGTTTATCTTTGCCTCGCTATTGGAGCAAGGCCTGTCCGATAGATAAACAACAGATTCTAGACACCGGTGACGGTGTGTTTCTTCAAACACTTAGCGTATACGGCTGAACTAAAACGTAATATACATGGCCGACGTCCAGGCCTTGCCATCGTCGCGCTGCCGACCCTGTATCCAGACTGGACGGTGCCCGTGTGGGCCATTGGCCGCATCCACCTCGAAACTGCCGGAAACATCCCGCTGCATCTCAGTGCCAGACATGCGTTCAATGGCAACGAATAGTTCGACGCCACCCAGTTCCTTGCGAACGATACCTTCGTTCAAGAGATCAGCGCCAGAAACTTCCAACTCGAATTCAGGGCTATGGACGAAGGGATTGCCATCCAACGGGTTGCCGACCTTGACGTAACCATGTATCTGGCCCGAGACCTTGATGGTTGCCTGTTCCAGATGGGACATGTCAATTTCTACGGCGTCTGTATCACCATAGGTGTCGGTGCGGAAGCCGATCTCAGTCGGTCCTGCCCGCCAGACAGTTTCTTCCTTATGCTCAAGTCCTAGCCCTTTAAAGCTGTGGATGACTCCGTTCCGGATGTCGATCCTACCCCGCCAATCAGCCCAGCGGTAACGGTCTCGGATACGCGCGCCACCGAACCGGACTCTGATCTTCCCATCCGAATATCCGGCCTCTTCCTGAAGGTTGCGGGTGGCGATGATACCCGTCTGATCGAACAGAGAAATCTCATCCCAGCCGGCATCGCCCAGGAACCGGTATTCGATCTTGGCAGGTCCTTTGTGGTCGAACTCGTCTCCCATTAGGTTATCGCCGCACCAGCTGAAGGCCACAAGCCGCTCTCCCGTGGTGCCCCAGGTCCGCCGTGCGCGAAGCGCCTTGCCGACGGTCTTGCGGTCCAGGCTATCGCAGACCAAGCCGGTGACGCCGCCCTTGGTGCCAAATACGGCCGTTCCCGGCACGCCGCCGCCGCAGCGGCCCCGGTGCTCATCCCCGTTAAGCGAGACGCCCAATTTGTAGCCCCGCGCCGCAACATCCTGGTAAAGCCAGGGGAAGTGCCCCCAGGCTGAGCCGATCTCGACCAAGCGGTCCATGGTCGGATGATACCAATCCATGATGCAGCGCCGCCCACCGACATGCGGCATCATCAAATGGCCTTCCGGGTCGTGGATATAGGTCGCCCACAGTTCCTCAAGTGGCCAGGCACCAGGCATAATAGTATCGGCGTCCATGTCTTCGTTCCACTCGAACGACCGCGCAATGTTGCCCTTGGCGTCGAAGGGGAATTCCGGCTTCTTACCGTGCAGGAAGACCACGTTGTGATCGCCACCGGCGGAAGAATTTCCGCACCATTCGGTGCCCGGATAGGCCACGAACCGACCATCCTCGTTAATGGAATCGATGATCTCCACATCGTCATCCCAATTGTCTTTGGTGATCTGAAAATCGTTGGCCGTATAGCCGAAGTAATCAAGCCGTGCGATATCCCGCCCATAGGAAATGTTATAGGTCGTATCGTTAATGCCGACCGTGTTGTCCGAATGGACGTGCAGGTCGCCAAAAAAGAGGCGCGGCGCGGGGGCGACATCATCAACCGTGAGATAGAAAGTCGCGCCCTTCACCTCGGGCCGCCCAACCATGGAGGCGGTGATTTCGATTTCGCCTTGATCTCCCGTCGGGATGTCATCGATGCCAGCGAAGCACCAGCCATCGGTATTAGCATCCAACGTTCCTTCATAGATGGTCTTGCCGTCGCGGGTAGCCGTGACAGCGAATTGGCAGGCATTATCGTAGCAGGTGTTACCCCAGGCATCTTCAGCGCGAATACCTAGGTTTGCCGCCTCGCCGGAACGGACCATGCGGGTTCCAGCAATGACCAGATGCTCCGCCGCACCCGGATTGATGTCGATGACCACGTCGCCGGGAATATCGCAAAAACGGGATGTGCCCAAGGGGTCGATGTAGAAGCGAAAGCGAAAACCCTTTTCGGTAAAGGTCTGGACCCGCGTCCCCGCGCCGCCGCCACGGCGGTCGCCCAGACGCATAATGATGTGGTCGCCCGGCTTCACGTAACCATCCACTGTATCGACGATAATGGCTTTCTGGAACGGCCGTTCATGGCCTTTTTGGTCGAAACGAACCTTTAATGACTGGACCGTTGCTGGCACCTGACCCTCGGCGCACGGGCCTGCCTGATATTCGGCGGACACATAATTCGCACCTGCCGGATCGGTGGTTTGGAACAGAGCCCAATCGGAATAGAACTTGAATGTCGCCTTGATCCAAGCACCATCGGCAATGCCGGACGCACCCACCTCGTAATCAAGAACGATCTCAGTCCATTCACCACAGGTCAGTTCTGTCGTTGTGCAGTTGACACTACCCAGGAATGACATCTCCTTGGTTTTCTTATAAAGGCCCACGGGTGCAACGTAGTCGTCGCCCAATTTTTCCTTCAGTTCCGCGTCGGTCATATAGGGCTGGAACCAGCCATCACCTGGGGGATTTTCTGCCATGTTCGTATCCTCGCTATTTTTTCTTATTTAATCCGCCGGACCGTGGGCAATAGGTGTGGTGCCTGGTCGAGTCCTTTGGGGACGTTGTTAAAATTAGTCAATTGCCCGATTGTACCAATACGTTGCGGACGCTCCTGTCGCGTAGACGACAAAATAGGCAAGATTGATCAGGTATCGTCACTGTCAGCATTGCGCAGCTATACTTTTGCTTTCACACCGGTCCAGAATGTCCTTCCAATAACGAATAATGTCAGTGCCATTAGCACTATTGCAACAGGGCGACGGAAGAACATGTAGGTGTCGAGCTGTGAAATTATCACCACCTGCTGTAGGGCGCGCTCCCATTCGGGGGCAAGGATAAAACCAATTAGGAAGGCAACATACGAAAAATCGAATTTACGCATGAAGTAGCCGATGACGCCAAATATTAGCATGACCATAACATCGAACATCGATGATTGACCCAGGTAGGATCCCATGATGCAGGTAAAAATGATAACGGGGTAAAGGATCGACGCCGGAATTTCGACGGCCTTGCAAAAGAATCTCAGCCCGAACCGACCGATGATGAAAAGGAAAAAACTGGCGATGACGAGGCTGCCGTACACACCGTACATGAGCTGGGCATTTTCCTGAAACATCAACGGCCCGGGCTGCATCCCGTGAATCATGAACGCACCCATCAGCATGGCAACGGCTAGGTTGCCGGGTATCCCCAAGACAAACAGGGGAATTAGACTGGCTGCGACGACCGCGCTATTAGCGGACTCAGATGCCCCAATTCCCTCAAGTCGGCCCTTGCCAAATTCATCGCGGTGGGGTGAGCGCTTCATCGCTTGGTCATAAGACATAAACGACGCGACCGGCGCGCCAAGACCCGGCATAGCACCGACGCCGATGCCGATGGAGGTCCCCCGTAGGAGTGTTTTGTAATTGCCAATGAACTCCTTCCACGAAAGGAAGCGGTCTTCTTTCTTACTCGAGAACACATTCGGTGCGTGCTCACTGACGCCTTTGAGAACGATTCTTTCAAGCTGGATCAATATCTCTGAAAATGCGAGCAGGCCGATTGCCACGGGAATTAACTTCACACCGGCACCTAGCTGATAGATGTCGAAGGTTAGCCTGGGTAATGCTGTGACGGGCTCGGTACCGATCATGCCAATAGCCAAGCCTAAACTTGCGGCCATCAGGCCTCGGCAAATCGAACTGGTACCGATACCTGCGATCACTGTTAACGCCAGAGAGATCAGCGCAAATATCTCTGCCGGCCCCATGAACAGCGCCACCGCGGCGAGAGGGGCGGCGATGACGATTAGAACACCTGTCGAAATGAAATCGCCGGCAACAGAACTGTATAGCGCCATCCTGAGCGCTTTTTCGCCCTTGCCCTGCTGGGTCAGCGGATAGCCGTCCCACGCCGTTGCCGCCGCCTCGGGCGTTCCCGGTGTTCGCAATAGCACTGCCGAAACCGCGCCGCCAAAAAAAGCCCCTTTGTTCAGGCCAATTAGAAATCCGATCGCGGTCAGAGCTGACATGTAATAAGTGACCGGTATAAAAAGCGCGATGGCCATTGGACCATTGATGCCGGGGATCGCGCCGATCAAAACGCCGATGGCGACGCCGAGAAATACGAACATCAGACTGGTTGGCGAAATGGAATCCAGCAATCCCGCGACGATCATTTCCATTGTTGTAAATCTCGGTTGTTCATTTATTCGTTTAAAAAAGCGGAGGTCCCGGAATTGGAACGCCGAAGCCGTAACGCATGGTCACATACAAAACCGCGACGGCGGTAAAAGAGACGATGACCGGCTGTACGAATGTTCTTGTGCCGATCACATACTGAATGGCGAGCATAAACAACAATGCGGCGGGTACGTACCCGATGTATTCAATGCCGATGACAAGCAAGGCACAGGGAACCATGAAGCCGAGAAGATGGCCTAGCTTGACCCTGCCGACCTGCGTGAACCCTGTTGTTTGCGCGTCTTCAGGAAATTCACTCTCTCCGGGCGGTAATGGTTTGTCCTTAAACTTGGCAACGGCGTTGCGCACCAAGACAAGAAACGACATCACCAAAATAACGGATATGGAAACATTGGGCACCAGGGCGGGTGACGCGCCGTAGCCCGGATAGGGGGGCGTGTAGGTGGGAATTCCCCAAGACAGCATCAGGATGCAAAACGCCGATATCAGAAGGTATGCAACCGTGTCTCTTTGTAATCGTGTCAAACCATCTTCCCCCGGAATCGACCGTCTATCGACCGCCCAGTGCCGCCCGGCACTCATTGAGCGTTGTCGACATCGATATTTTATTAATTCGCCACAAACGAAGTGACCCGGTCAAATCAACCGGATCACTTCAATTTGTTGCAAATTTTACTTTTTCGCCTGTTCGCCGAAGGTCTTGTAAAGATCCTTTACCGTCTGGTCAGCGTGACCTTCACCCCACTTCACCGGGCGCATCAAAAGGTTCTTGGTGATAAAGGTTTTGGTTTCGGGGTCTTTCGCCAGCTTGTCGGCAGCTGCCAGCAGTTTTGCCTTGGCATTCTTATCGATGCCCTTCGGCGCAACCAGAGCGACGATCATCTCGACCTGCTCGTCATAGCCCTGTTCTTTCAAGGTCGGTACGTCAGGGATCGGCGGAAGCCTGTTGCCCAACGCGGCTGCGATAAGTTTGATCTTACCGGCTTCCACGAACTTGTAGAGAATGGCACCAACATAGCCTATTTTTACATGGCCACCGGTCACTGCCTTGATCACGGACGGTCCGCCCTTACTCGGAACCAGCGCAAGTTTCACGCCTTCCTTTTTGGCCATGCGCATAAGCGCGTCACGGTCATCGGCACCGTGGAACATGGCAGGCATCGTCGAATTGTTGTTCTTTCTGGCCCAGGCGAAGGCTTCTTTCAAGGTTTTCCAAGGCGCGTCGGCCTTGGCGATGAAGCCGCTGGAGTTCAGTGCCACCAGGGTCAGATAATCGAAATCGCTCATCTTGTATGTCAGCTTAGCGTGGTGAAGCGCATAGGTGTAGGCGGTCAACGACGTGACGCCGATGGAGTATCCGTCCGCCTTGGACCTGCTCAATGAGGTTGCCATCACGGTACCATGAGATCCGGTGATGTTTTTGACGTTGATCGGTTGCCCGAGAATTTTGCTAAAGCGCTGTGACAAACCGCGGGTAAGGCGATCAATCTGCGCGCCAGGCTGCGTCATGGTCATAAACGTAATAGGACGGCTTGGATAATCGGCGGCAACGGTGGGCCCTGCGAGCATACCCGTCAGCATCAGACCAAGCCCAATCGAAAGTATTTTTCTCATCTTGGTTCCTCCATGTCATCAAATTTAATTGTCATTGTTCGTTATTGTCCGGCCTCTAAAAACGGAGCCGAATTATCAGCACAGTATCATCTGGAATCGAACGCCCATGTCGGCCAGACGACAATATCAGCTAATTCGATTAACGTGCGTAACCAGATAATACCAAGTTTCAACGAAAATTTATAGCCTACGGTTTTGTCGCTGATGGTAATCTCGCTGGCAACGACTCTCTCAAATATGTAATGATATTAACCGGTGCTGCAGAGAGGTTTTGTTCATTGGCCGAGAATACGGGCGTCATTACGAATTCGATTGCCGGATTTGAAATCGATAACAGAAG
>JABJKH010000001.1 GCA_018660465.1 Rhodospirillaceae bacterium | reverse complement strand
GGATAAGGATCGCCCTGGACGTGATAACGTTTTGGAATGCCATGAAAAGACATGAGTAAGTAGTCAGGTTTCCCATGCTCACGCCAGTGTTCTCGAATACTATTGCTCAGTGCTTGTATGTATAATCCATGATCGTGATAGGAACTCACGGTTCTAGTCTCAGGCACCCAACGCCACTCTCTAAGTATATCTGAAACGGCATCGAAGGTTGAGGCCGTTGTTGCCGCAGCATACTGGGGATAAAGAGGTAAAATTAATATCTTGCCGCAACCTTTGGCTCTGAGCGCTTCAAGCCCCATTTTAATGGAAGGGTGACCGTAACGCATGGCGAGTTCAACATGCGCATTTTCAAGGCCATTCCTTATAATAGATTCTTGAAGCAGAAGAGCTTGTCGTTCGCTGTGAACAAGAAGTGGTGAACCATCTTTTGTCCAAATGCCTTTGTACGCCTTAGCCGAGCGTGCAGGTCTTATATTCAAAATAATTCCATTTAGGACACACCACCATACAAGCCTATTGGCTTCGACAACACGCGGGTCCGACAAGAATTCTTTTAAGTACTTCCGAACGGATGATTTAGTGGGGGCACTAGGCGTGCCGAGATTAGTTACCAAGATGCCTATCGATGGTAAACCGTGTTGATTTCTGTGAGTTGATATTTCGTCAGGTGGAGAGAATGTCAGCATTAAAATTTACCTACTAATTACTTTTTCATCGCCCTGTGAAGACTAGTCTCCTACCGATACTGTGCACGTAATTCAGCGACTGAAGTGGGTCAATTATTTTCTTTGACGGTTCCCCAGCAACAACTCAGTTGCGAACTCCACCTGGTTGAAATCCGTAACGCGCGACATTGATCTTTTCCATCATTTTTGCGGCGTTTGAATACTAGTTAAATTTAACCTGGGTGGTGTGAGGCAAAGGTGGTGTGGCGCAAAGTCTAATCCATCAGGCGTCAATTTCGGTCAATTTGTTGATTGAGGCTGAAATGCTATCAAATCCTGATAATTAGCCAAAAACTACCAATATTAACGCCACACGCTCAAACACGGCTTTTCCGTATATATTCCGTACGAAACACCAAGTTTCAAAGGTGTTAAATATAAGTGATTGATTTATAAGTAGAAAAATGGCGACCCCAACGGGATTCGAACCCGTGTTGCCGGCGTGAAAGGCCAGTGTCCTAGGCCTCTAGACGATGGGGTCGCTAGAAGCTCGTGTGGTCTATATGCCGCGCTCGGTAAAATCAAGACTTTCCAGACCACAAATTAGCAATAAGATTGATTTTTTCCGACCTCATACTGCTGGGAGAGAATTATGCTTAAAGGAAAGGTGCTTGTTGCACAGGGAGGCGGCCCGACCGCAGTCATAAATGAATCCCTCGTTGGTGTTGTGAATGAGGCTCGAAAAGACCCTGGCGTGGACCGAGTCTATGGTGCCCGTTATGGCGTTAGTGGCATCATCAATGAGGAATTCATCGACCTCACACAAGAAACCACCGACAACCTGGAACGCGTCGCTAAAACCCCCTGCTCTGCCCTGGGATCAACACGTGATAAGCCGGACCGACCCTATATTCAAGAAATACTCAAAGTCCTAAAAGCTCATGATATTCAGACGTTTATCTATATTGGGGGCAACGATTCGTCGGCTACGTTGAGCCTGATCGGCCATGAGGCGCAGGCCCAAAACATTTCACTCAGGTGCGTCCACATCCCCAAAACCATCGACAATGACTTGGTGATAAATGACCACACGCCGGGTTATCCCTCCGCCGCGCGGTTCGTTGCCAATGCTTTTGCGGGGGTTAATTTGGACAACCAGGCCCTGCCCGGCGCTTATGTCGGCGTCGTCATGGGGCGCCATGCGGGATTTTTGACCGCGGCCTCAACGCTCGCCCGCCAGGAAGCCGACGATGGGCCGCACTTGATCTATATCCCTGAGCGAAAGTTCGATATGTCTGACTTCCTGACGAAGTTCAAGCAGACTTATGATCGACTTGGACGCTGCGTTGCGGCGGTTTCAGAAGGCATCCGCGATTCAGATGGTCATCTTCTGGCAACACAAGGGCGGGCTGTGGAGACAGACGATCATGGCAATGTTCAGCTCTCCGGCACTGGTGGACTTGCTGATCAATTGACCGCCGCCATCAAACGTGAGCTGAAGATCGAACGGGTCCGCGGTGATACGTTTGGTTATCTGCAGCGTTCATTCGTTGGCTGTGTCTCCGACATAGATCAACGAGAAGCACGAGAGGTTGGCGAAAAAGCGGTGCAATGCGCGCGCTGGGAAAAACAAGATGGCTCCATCACCATCCGTCGCACCGGAAATTATTCCGTCGCCTACGATATTTCGCCGTTAGATGCTGTCGCCGGCAAGACACGTTATATGCCGGATGAATTCATTTCTGTCTCAGGAACAGACGTAACAGAAAAATTCTACCTGTATCTCAGACCCTTGCTCGGCAGCCAAATGCCGGACTTCGCCAAGTTGCGGCGGAATGAGGTGGCGAAGGTTCTTTAAGTCTCACCAAACCGGCGCCGCATCGTCGATCATCAATTGCGGCGATGACACCCCTTGCCATGTGTTGACCCGCAACCTTCCGGTAATATGGAACGGGGCACCGTCGTGGTGGATCAGCGCTTGTCCCAACTCCGTGTCCATACATCTGAAAGCAATGGCGTTTAGCTTTCCTTTGCCCTCCCCACCCAATGTGCACTGAAGGTGGCTTTGATCCGCGCCAACGGCAACCGCCCTGAGTAACTTTGCATTCGGAAAGACGAACCGTGGTTCTGCATTACCCGATCCAAAGGGCTCCAACCGACTGAGGTCGTCCAAGAGGTCCATTCGCGCCGCTTCTACCCGCAGGCTGCCGTCCAAGCTTAGGCTCGGCGCGCCGCCAATCTCTGCCAACCCATCGGCCATTCGCTCGGTGAGGAAGCGTTCCAGTTCGTCCAACTTTTGCGCCTCGACCGTAAAGCCTGCCGCCATGGCATGGCCGCCGCCCTTCACCAGCAACCCTGACTGAGTCGCCGCAATCACAGCTTGGCCAAGATCAATGCCGGTTATCGAACGTGCAGAGCCGTGCCCCGTATCCCCATCAAGCGCCACGACACAGGCTGGACGGTTGTAGCGTTCTTTCAATCGACTGGCGACGATGCCAATGACACCTGGGTGCCAGCCCTCTCCCGCAGCTAAAATGAACGGCGCGTTGGCACCCTCTCCACCGCTACGCTCAACCTCTTCCAAGGCTTCTTCCAGCACCCGCGCTTCGATATCCTGGCGCTCTTTGTTCAAGACGTTGAGGCGCTGGGCAATCTCTGCGGCCTCTCCTTGGTTTTCCGTGCTGAGCAGCCGTGCGCCTAAATCTGAAGCACCCACACGCCCCCCTGCGTTGATGCGCGGGCCGAGCACGAAGCCGGCGTGGTAGGTTCCAGGGGCCTCATCCACCCCGGCCACGTCGGCCAACGCTGTAATCCCCGTATTCGCCCGTCGTGCCATGACTTTGAGCCCTTGAGCGACCAAGGCCCGGTTCACACCCACAAGCGGCACGACGTCACAAACAGTGCCCAACGCCACGATATCCAGCCACTGGAGGAGATTGGGCTCCGTCTTATCCTGATAGAACCCAGCGTCCCGCAGATAACGATTAAGGCCGACCACAAACAAGAACACCAACCCCACCGCCGCCAACTGCCCATGGGCACCGGTCTCATCCAGTCGATTGGGATTGACCACGGCGACCGCCTCAGGAAGGCGCGCGTCGGCTTTATGGTGATCCAAGACAATCACGTCGAGCCCGGCTTTCTTCGCGGCCTCCAAGGGCTCAAACGACCCGGTGCCGCAATCAACCGTAATGACCACGGAGACCCCTGAGTCTTTGAGTTTTAAGAGGGCTGGCGCGTTGGGTCCGTAACCTTCCTTTAGCCGGTCCGGAATATAGAACGTTAAATCTGCACCAATGGCCCGGAAGAATCGGATTAAGACCGCCGACGACGTTGCGCCGTCCACATCATAATCGCCAAAGACCGCGACCTTTTCGTTGTTCTTAATCGCCTCTGCCACCCGCGCACAGGCCGTATCCATATCTAGAAAACTACTTGGGTCAGGTAACAGATCGCGCAGTGTAGGGTCGAGAAACTGCGACGCCTCTTCCAAGCCGACACCGCGGACCGCCAAAATTCGCCCGACGATGTCAGGCACTCCCAAACGCTGGGCCATGGCCAAGGCCGCGCGATCATCGCAGTCTTTTAGTCGCCATCTGCGGCCGTTTAGGGATTTGGTTACACCCAGATACGCGTCCGATAGGGCATCTGATGTCATCCCGAATTGGTCACTCGACTGGCGAATTGATGATGGGATTCGATATAGCGGAGCGTTCCAGTCCGGTGTCTAAGCACCATGGAATGACTGATCGTAACGCCCAGGTCTTTGTGGACCCCACGCAGCATCGGGCCTGTGGTAATGCCAGTGGTCGCGAATGTAACATCTCCCGATGCCATATCGTGAACACCGTAAGTCTGGGTCATATCCGTTATGCCACACGCCATTGCCTGACGTTCGTCATCAGCTGAGCGAATGACTAGTTTTCCCTGCATATGTCCGCCGATACAACTCATCGCAGCCGCCGCCAAAACACCCTGACGTGACCCCCCAATCCCCAAATAAATATCAACCGGGCTGTGCGGCAAATTCGTCGCGATGACGCCATTCACGTCGCCATCGGCAATTAGACGAATGCGCGCACCTGTTTCGCGAACTTTTGCAAGCAGTTCACCATGTCGGGGCCGATCCAGAATACAGACCAGCAGATCGTGGACCTCTACTCCCTTGGCCTTGGCCAATGCATTCAAATTTACAGATGGTTCCTCATCCAGGCTAACCAGGTCATCCGGCAGGCCACTGCCAATTGCGATCTTGTTCATATAGATATCCGGGACATTCAGAAACCCGCCCTCTTCCGTCATGGTAAAGATGGACAGAGCGTTCGGTGCCCCCTTGGCAACAATTGTTGGGCCTTCAATGGGCATTAGGGCAACATCGACCTTGGGCCCGTCGCCTGTTCCCACCTTCTCACCGGTATAGAGTTTCTGCGCTTGGTCTTCTTCGCCTTCGCCAAATTGAATGGTGCCGTCAATCATCACCGTAGCAAGCGCGTCGTGCATCGCATCGACGGCGGCTTGGTCGGCGGCTTGATCATCCCCCCGTCCCATCATTTCAGACGCACCTAACGCGCCAGCCGCTGATACGCGCGCGGCCTCCATGGTAAGATTGCGACCTGTATGGCTCTCTGTGACTTCGGGCATAACGAAGGTAACCGTCGGTTGTTCAAATAGGGTGTCTTAAAACGACTCTATTCGGATCATACGCGGAATCTCTACCACTCCGTCAAGGCTGCCGATGGCTTCAATGGCCCGAACCATCCCGGCTTCTTGCGTTTCATGTACCGTCATCACCACTGAAACCGGCTCCCCAGGTGCCCGGCCCCGCTGTAATACCGCTTCCATGGAGACGCTGTTATCACGTAATACAGCCGCCACATCGGCGAAAACACCCGGCTTGTCGACCACCATCAGGCGGATGTAAAAGGCCCCGACGTGATTCTCCATCGGTGAAACCACAAGCTTTTTCAATTCACTAGCGGGAACACCAAACGTCGGCGACCGACGACCGGCGGCAATATCAACGATGTCGGCAACCACGGCAGATGCCGTCGGCCCTGCCCCAGCCCCCCGGCCTTCATGCATGATGGTGTCAGCAAAGTCCGTATCGGCGACAACCGCATTGAACACACCCTCGACCGCGGCAATTGGTGCATTGATCGCCACCATGCAGGGATGAACCCGTTGTTCGATTCCAGTTTCAGTCTCTGCCACGATTCCCAGGAGTTTGATTCGATACCCCAGTTCACCCGCAAACTGGATATCCATCGGTGAGACGTGGCGAATGCCTTCGATATGAACGGCATCGAAGTTGACTTCACAGCCAAAGGCGAGGCTAGCCAGGATCGCCAGTTTATGGGCCGCGTCAACGCCATCCACATCGAAGCTGGGATCGGCTTCCGCATAGCCTAATTCCTGGGCGTCTTTTAGCACGGCGTCGAACTCACCGCCGTTTTCGCGCATTTCGGTCAGGATATAATTACAAGTCCCATTGAGAATGCCGTACACGCGCTTGAACGTATTGCCTGCCAATCCCTCGCGCAGGGACTTGATGATGGGAATGCCACCGGCCACCGCGGCTTCATAGGCCAACGCGACGCCTGCAGCTTCCGCCTTAGCTGCAAGTTCGGTTCCATGCAACGCAATGAGCGCCTTATTTGCTGTAACCACGTGCTTGTTGTCGGCAATTGCCGCTTCGCATACATCCTTCGCAATCCCGTCCGATCCACCGATCAATTCAACAACAACGTCGGCATCGGCGTCCCGCGCCATCTGACTGGCATCATCGAACCATTCAATACCGTCGAGAGATAGCCCGCGATCTTTGGTTTTGTCCCGTGCGCTGACAGCCGTCACCTGCAGCGCCCGCCCGCATCGGCTGGCTAATAGGTCAGCATGTTCGTTTACGACAGATAGGGTTCCGGCACCGACTGTTCCCAGTCCGGCGATGGCAATCTTCAACGGGTTACTCACTGGGATGCGGCCCTTCGGCTTTCCAAGTCCTCGATTACTTTGTCGTAGTTATTCAAGAACGATTTTATATTTCGGATGGCTTGCCGGGTGCGCTGACGGTTTTCAACCAGGCCGATCCGGACATGCTTGTCACCGTGTTCTCCAAAGCCAATACCCGGTGCCACAGCAACATCGGCTTCACGCAGCAGAAGCTTAGAAAACTCAATCGACCCCAAATGCTCAAATGCATGCGGGATCGGTGCCCAGGCAAACATTGTTGCTTCAGGAGAAGGAACATCCCACCCTGCCTGCACCAGTCCCTCAATCAGGACATCGCGCCGATTGCGATACAATGTCCTGATTTCATCGACACATTCTTGGGGGCCATTTAACGCCGCGGCCGAAGCAACCTGGATTGGCGTGAAGGCACCGTAATCCAGGTAAGATTTAATCCGCGCCAAGGCAGCGATCAGCTTGGTGTTGCCGGAAGCAAACCCGATCCGCCACCCCGGCATGGAATAGGTTTTGCTCATGGAGGTGAATTCGACGGCGATGTCCTTGGCACCGGGAATTTGCAGGATCGACGGTGGCGGGTTGTCATTAAAATAAATTTCTGCGTACGCCAGATCCGACAGAATATAAATCTCATGCGCCCGGCAGAAGGCCACGACCTCCGCATAAAAATCCAAATCAACCAATTCCGCCGTTGGGTTATTGGGGTAGTTCAAGACAACCGCCGTCGGTTTCGGCACACTATGAATAACGGCGCGTTCCAGCGCTTCCATAAAGTTTTCATCTGCCGTGACAGGAATGCTGCGAACAGCGGCGCCTGCGATGATGAACCCAAAGGGATGGATCGGATAGCTAGGATTGGGCACCAGGATCACGTCACCAGGGCTGGTGATGGCAGAGGCCAGATTGGCCAAACCTTCCTTAGACCCAAGTGTCACAATGGTTTCTGTCTCAGGATCAATATCGACACCAAATCGCCGCGCATAGTACCCGGACACAGCCTTTCTAAGCCCCGGAATACCACGTGAGTTCGAATATCGATGGGTCTTTGGGTTCTGCACCGTCTCGACCAGCTTCTCGACAATATGTGGCGGTGTGGGTGAATCTGGATTGCCCATGCCGAAGTCGATGATGTCTTTGCCTGCCGCACGTGCGCGGGCCTTCATCTCATTTACTTCGGCAAAGACATAAGGCGGAAGTCGCCTGATCCGGTGAAATTCCTGTGGCATTTTCTTAAAGTCCTAGTAACCGCAAAAGCGGCCCGTCACGAAACATAAACATCTAAATTTGAACGCAGGTCTATTAACGTTCTCAAGCCGGGAAGTCGATATAAACCTCTGCCCGCCGATTACCAGCTTCGCCTGACGGCATAATTTCAAAATACGCTGGCTCTGTATCAGAAACCGCATCAATGGAAAGTTCGCTCGATTTCAATCCAAGTCGGTGTAATTCCTTGGCGACGATATCGGCGCGAGAGACTGAAATCTGAAAGTTCACCATCTTGTGCCGAACCGGGTCCATATTCCGCGTGCGGCTGCTGGCATGGCCCACGACGACAACTTTTTGACCATTTTTCTGGCGCTTCAATTTCAAGACGTCCCGCAAAATTCGAACATCGCGTCCGGTCAATCTGGCAGACCCATTGGTGAAGATGATGGTCGCAACCTTAACCCGTCCTTTTAAAGCCACGGCCTTTGCCGCAGAACTTGACGATTTTACCGCACCAAAGCGAGGCGCACGATTTCCCGTCGAGGCCTTGACCGTAGCCCTTCCCGCCGATCTTCCCCGGGCGGCGGAGAACGTCGGTTCCCCAGCAACTTCAACGCCAGCGGACGAAATAATCACCGTGCCCAGAGGCTCGGTCGAATAGTCTGAGAATGTGTTCGCCATCTTCATCTGAGGCTCTGGTGTGCTGGGCACCATTGTCGTCATGCTATTGCGAAACGCGTCCTTAACCGGTCCACTCGGCATCGGTGCGGGGGCTGCAATCGGCGGCGGCGCTGGTGCGTTTATCCCTGCTGCCTGAACGGGTGCTGTCGGAATTGCTGGCGGCGGTGGCGGCTCAGACGGACTTGGCGCCGCTTTTGCCATTACTGGCGGTGCAGGTGGCGCAATCGGTGCTGCCTTGGCTGCCGTTCCGCCTTCTCCTTGCCGAGCGATCGGACCAGATGCGTACTGACGGCTTCTGTCACCACCTAATCCTTTAGGGAAGTTCCCTAAGTTGGGTTCCGGCTTGTCGTCACCCGGAGGGGGCGCGCCGCGATCTGCTTGCAGGGTGCCCAGTTTCTTTTCGGACTTCCGTGCCTCTTGCCCTTCTTTGTCGTCGTCGGAAAAGAAATCGACAGTGTTGTCGACCCACTTAACCGGATTAATCGCATCAGGAACCCAAGAACAACCGGCAACCGTTATGGACGTCGCCAAAACCATCCCCGTGACTATGTTGCGGCGGATGCGGGCCTTTTTCAGCCTGCTTTCGTTATCCATCCCCATGATCTTAAAGCCCCTCGTCAAAAAATTTTACTTTGTCGGTGTGATCCCCGAATCCCGGATTATAAAGGAGCGCCCGCCCCACGATCAACAGTGCGCACCTCCGCATATGTCACAAAACCATGAAATATTGTCGTTTTTTTAGCTTGAAAGCAATTTTAGGTCTTAGAAGCCGTTAAATATTCCTGACCCAACGCCACATAGCGCGGTGGAATAACTGTCATCATTTCGATCTCAGCCGCGCTGACATCGCGAATATACTTGGCGGGTGTCCCAGCCCAAAGCTGGCCGCTTTCGACTCGCTTTCCAGGTGTAATGAGTGCTCCGGCAGCAACCATCGCACCTTTTTCAACAACAGCGCCGTCCATCACGGTTGCCGACATCCCAATGAAGCAATTATCTTCCAAGGTACACGCGTGCAGCAAAACCATGTGGGCCACTGTCACGTCGTTACCGATGTATGTGCCAAACGTATTGGTAGCTTCATGAATGACCGTCCCATCTTGAACACTGGAACGCTGACCGATCCGCACCTCGTTAACATCACCACGAATGGTGACCCCGTACCAAATGCTGCTTTCTGCACCAATCACCACATCGCCAATAACAGAAGCCGTTTGGGCCACGAAGGCGGAGTCGTCAATCTCCGGTAAGACGCCTCGAAAGGGTAGGATCAATCCACTCATAAATTTAAATCTCCGATTATTCCAACAGCCACGCCTGCTTCGGCACATCAACTAAAAGTACCCAATTACAGAATCAGAGGCACTTTTTATGGCATAAAACCACCTTTTTCGCACTAAAAAGGCCAAACATTCGCCTTAATCTTGATCGATCATTGACTCGACGGCAAGACCGCCTAAACTCCGCGCGATTGAAAGGAAATGGATTTTTGCTCGACGGACGAGCAGCCATTATATCAACACTGAATGAGTTTTTCTGATCTCGGTTTGAGCGACGAACTTCTGCAAGCTGTAACGGATGCAGGATATTCCACGCCGACCCCAATTCAAGAGCAAGCAATTCCTGTGGTCTTGATGGGCCGCGATATTTTGGGCTGCGCGCAAACGGGCACCGGCAAGACGGCGTCGTTCACCTTGCCAATGATCGATATTCTAGCCCAAGGCCGCGCCAAGGCCCGTATGCCCAGAACATTGATCCTGGAGCCGACCCGAGAACTCGCCGCCCAGGTGGCTGAGAACTTTGAGGTCTATGGCAAATACCATAAGCTTTCCATGGCCCTTCTGATTGGCGGCACATCAATGGCCGAACAAATCAAAGTGATCGACCGGGGACCGGATGTGTTGATCGCGACGCCAGGTCGCCTGATGGACTTATTCGACCGTGGCCGGCTTTTGCTGAACGACGTTCGAATCCTGGTGATCGACGAAGCGGACCGGATGCTCGACATGGGGTTCATTCCCGATGTGGAGAAAATCGTCTCCCTACTGTCACCGATGCGTCAGACGCTGTTTTTCTCGGCAACGATGCCGCCGGAAATCAAGCGCCTTGCCGACGCGTTCTTGATGAACCCCAAGGAAATCACTGTCGCCCCTCCTTCAACGCCGGCCAAAACTGTCACTCAAGCTTTGGTAACGGTCCAACACAAGGATGGAAAACGGCCCGGTGGCGGTCAGAAAGAGAAACGTGCGGCGCTGAGGGACATTCTCAAATCGGAAACTGTTAGAAATGCGCTGATCTTCTGCAATCGCAAACGTGATATCGGCGTTTTACATCGTTCGCTCACCAAGCACGGCTATAACGTCGGGCAATTACATGGTGATATGTCGCAGCCATCGCGCATGGAAATGCTGGAGCGTTTCAAGAACGAAGAAGTACATCTTTTGATTTGCAGTGATGTCGCGGCTAGAGGCTTGGATATTCCAGACCTCAGCCACGTCTTTAATTATGATGTTCCGACCCATGCCGAAGACTACGTTCATCGTATCGGACGCACAGGACGAGCTGGAAAAGAAGGTAAGGCCTTCACAATCGCAACCAAGGAAGACGGAAAATATATCAATGAAATTGAAACCCTTATTGGGTTGAAAATTCCAGGCTTGGATCAAGCGAAAAAGGCGCGCCCTGCTGCAGAAGAAGCAATGCCCGTTAAAGCAAAGCCAGCTAAAGAAAAGCCGGTTGAAGATAAGGTAGCAGAAGATACGGCGGTAGAATCTGCAGAACCGGAAGCACCCGTTCAGGAACCACCTAAAGAAATCAAAGAAGAGCCCAAACAGGCCAAACCAGTAGCCGAAAGTAAACCAAAGCGCCAACGTAATCGCGACCGCGACCGCTCCGCCAAGCAACCCGAACCCGAAAAGAATCGCAACAGCGGATCAAACGTCGGCATGGGCGATCATACTCCCGCATTTTTGTTGCGGCCTGTTAAAACCTCTTCATAACCCCCTGTTAAACAATTGATAATTTCTGCTGCGCGTTAGACTCAATTGGTCTAAAAACGCTCCCAAATTGATCAATTTTTTACTATTTCACCATCGATATATTGTGATAACGCCTTCTAAAAACTCCATATGTAGTTGGCAAAGCTATATGTAGTAGTAACGCATCCAAAACGACTGTTGAATAGAAAACTCTTACTGCACAGTTGAATTTTCCAGAATTCTCCCATAAATTTATTCTCTCTTCAGCTGTCATATTTGCCGTTCCGATACTTTAATGGAAACTAGATCATGGCTGAATTAGGCTCTGCGATCCCCCTTCCCGCTGCAGCAAGCCCCAAAGAACCTTGCAAAATTTGCGGCGGTAAAAGCGCCTTATTTGGCACTCTTGATTTCAATCGGGCCTGTTCAGAAATTTTGGGTATAAAACTCCCGCCATTTGGGGTCCCCGTTTACTATCACCGATGTGAGAAATGTGGTTTTTTGTTTACCACCGGATTTGATGAGTGGAATTCAGAAAACTTCGAAACCTGGATCTATAACGACGACTACATCACAATCGATCCCGACTATAAGGACGTACGCCCAAAAGTTTTTGCCGATTTATTCATCAAAAATCTTGGTGACTTCAAAGAAACCCTATCAATTCTCGACTTTGGGGGCGGCGATGGACAAATGGTAACCCTCCTAAAACAAGCTGGATTTACCAATATTGAGTGGTATGACCCCTTTACTTCAGAAGAGAAATCTGTTCCCACCGGCCCCTACGACCTCGTCACCTGCATCGAAGTCATGGAACACACCACAACGCCCCATGAAACGGTTCAATCTATTGCCAAACTGGTGGGAGAGGATAGTGCCGTGCTTATTTCAACCAAGATTCAGCCAGACACGATCTTATCTGAGCGCCTAAATTGGTGGTACGTCAGACCGCGAAACGGCCATGTCTCAATTTACACAAAGAAGGCACTTTCGGAACTTTGGAAGGACTATGGATTTCAAATGATACATCGATCAAGTGGAACCCATATAGCGTACAAGGGTAACCCTAAGTATTTGAATATTATTCAATAATTTTACTTAACTTATAACCAGTAAATTTATATATAATGCGATTTTAAAGGTGCAATTCCATTAAAGCCAACAGACGCATACGTCGTCGTATAAGCACCGGTATTCAGCAACCGAACCCTGTCCCCAGTTTTGAGTTCCAAGGGTAATTTGTAATCCGAATTCTCGTACAAAATATCTGCGCCATCACATGTCGGTCCGGCCAACACGACAGGCCCTTCCGGACTACCGTCATAGTCTGTTGAAATTGGATAACGAATGGCTTCATCCATGGTCTCGGCAAGCCCAGAGAACTTACCGACATCCAAATAAACCCACCGCGTCGCGTCATCATAAGATTTTTGCGAGATCAGCACGACCTCGGTCTCAAGAACCCCCGCATCTGCACATATGATCCGCCCAGGTTCAGTTGCTATCGCCGGCAGATCATTGCCAAAATGACGGGTCAACGCGCTCATGATCGAGTCTGTTGCTTGAGCAACATCAGGAACACCGTTGCCGCGGTATTTTACCGGAACGCCGCCGCCAATATTGAGCATTTTCAGCTCTATGCCCCGGCCACGAAGGTCAGAGAAAACAAGGGCTGCGCGTCCGATCGCCAAGTCCCATTGCTCCAGGTTGCGCTGCTGGGAACCGACATGAAATGAAATGCCATGGGGGTTCAATCCGCAGTCCTGAGCAGTTGCCATCAAATCAACCGCCATATCCAAATCACAGCCAAACTTTCGCGACAACGGCCAGTCCGCCCCCGCGCCCTCCACGCTTATGCGGCAAAACACCTTGGATTTTGGCGCTTCAGCGGCCAACTTTGCCAGCTCAACCTGGCTATCAAAGGCATAGAGCCGGACACCGTGGGCATAGGCCTGGGCAATATCGGCGGATTTTTTAATGACATTGCCGTAGGCGATTCGATCAGGTGTTGCCCCTGTCGCCAGGCACATTTCAATTTCCGGTAGGCTGGCCGCATCGAACGACGCGCCCTCTTCGTGAAGTAGATTTAAAATTTCGGGTGCTGGATTGGCCTTCACCGCATAGAAGATCTCTGCCAATGGCAGGCGGTCCCGAAACGCACGATAGTTCCGCCGCACGATATCCTTATCAACAACCAGATAAGGCGTTTTCAGTGTTTGTTCCGATAGGAATCGATCAATTTTGGAGGTCATCGTCGCGCCAAACTTAAACGCTAAATCAAACCCGCAAGCGGAGACGACGGATCAGCGTACTGTTTCCGGGGCATCCGCCCGGCCAAATACGCCATACGGCCCGCTTTAACTGCGTGTTTCATGGCACGGCCCATCAAAATAGGGTCCTTGGCCTCGGCAATCGCCGTGTTCATCAGCACACCATCAACGCCTAACTCCATGGCAATGGCAGCATCTGACGCCGTACCGACGCCTGCGTCCACAATAACCGGTACGCTAGATTGTTCGACGATCAGGCGAATGTTCACCGGATTCTGCACACCCAAGCCCGAACCAATGGGGGCTGCCAGCGGCATGATCGCGACACAGCCCAAATCTTCCAGCCGTTTCGCCATGATCGGGTCGTCTGAGCAATAGACCATGACCTTAAAGTCTTCCTTGATAAGGGCTTCGGCGGCCTCAAGGGTCTCAATCATCTTCGGATATAATGTTTTCTGGTCGCCGAGAACCTCAAGTTTTACGAGGTCCCAGCCACCTGCTTCTCTTGCCAGCCGAAGGGTACGAAGCGCATCGTCGGCCGTAAAGCAGCCTGCCGTATTCGGCAGATAGGTGTATTTCTTAGGATCAATAAAATCCATCAGCATGGGCTGGCTGGGATCAGAGATATTAACCCTGCGCACAGCAACCGTGACCATTTCCGCCCCTGCCGCATCAACGGCCAAACGGTTTTGTTCGTAGTCTTTGTATTTGCCGGTACCAACGATCAGCCGCGACTTAAATTTGTGTCCGGCAATCTCCAACACATCATCGTCTTCTGATGCTGGTCCATCCGGCGCACCGCCGCCAATGAAATGAACGATCTCCAGTTTATCGCCATCGCTCAGCGGCGTTTGCCCATATTGTGACTTCGGCACAATCTCCAGGTTGCGTTCGACGGCGACCTTGCGGACATCGATCCCGATTTCACCCAGGAGTTGTTCCACGGTGATAGACATATCAAAGCTGCGGCTTTCGCCGTTAATGGTCAGTTGCATCAAAATTTCCGTCGGTTGGTAGGTAATACGGGTCCCCATTATTATGGAACTCCAACCCTCTCGTTTCAAGGTGTCAAACGCCTCTCTTCAGGCCGCCGGAAATTTAGCTTCTCGGCTAAGTACTGCTTCCCGTCTGGCAATATAGCTGGTTGACGCGACAATAATTGCGCCGCCGGCCCAGGTCCAGATGTCTGGAAGTTCTGAGAATACGAAGAAACCTATTAAGGCTGCGATGATCAGGCGGATAAAATTGAACGGCTCCAAGGCGCTGACTTCGGATCGATTGTAAGCCATCGTCATCGTAAAGTGCGCGCCACCCACCATAAAACCTACAGCCGCTAACATGGCCAATTGCGTCAGATCCGGCCAACGCCAGACATAAAATGCCAGGCAAAAGGTAATGGGGATTTGCAACAAAGCGACCCAAGCCCCAATCGTGACCGGTTTATCCGTCTTCGTCAGTTGTTTGGCGAATATTCTCGAACCACTCGCCAAGATGATCGATAAAAGTACAAACAAAAACCCATAACTGACCGATTGAAATCCCGGTCGCACGATTAAAAGCGCACCGCAAATTCCAACTCCCAGCGCCGTCCAACGTCTGAGATGGGCTCTTTCCCCCAGAAATATGACAGCGCCTATTGTCGTGAACAACGGACTGGTTAAGGCCAGCGCTGTGGCATCCGCCAACGGCACCAGTGAAATCGCGATATACCACGTAGTTAAGCCGCCAGCGTTAAAAAACGAGCGGATGAAATGGACGTGAAACTTTTGGGTTCGCAAAGGTTGAAATTTTGTCCGCAACAACCACGGCAAATAAAACGCGAACGAAAACACGCTGGCGAAAAAGGCAATCTCGTATGGATGAATTGTTTTACCAACACCGCGAACAAATCCGTGAGAGCCGGTAAACAGCGACACGGACAGAAGCATGAGCAATGCAGAGCCCATGAAGGTCGCGTTGGATGCAGCTTGAAGGCCAGCACGAGACGTATTCATTTGTTTTTGTGCTTTCTGATGCCTGCAAGGGTTTGGAAAACGCGCTAAATTGAGGCTTGGACCTCGCGAAGACGTCCAGCGTAAACTGATATTTATGCCGCCTCAAGGGCGTGCAAAACTCGCGCTATCAATTGCGTGTTGAATTAGTTAAGGTCGCAATAGTCAATTCAAGGGGGATTTAAAATTGGAATATCGATATCTTGGTAATAGTGGTTTACGCGTTTCCGCCATCAGTCTCGGCTCGATGAACTTCGGTGCCACGACAAGCGAGGCGACCGCCCGTCAAATGGTCAATTTTGCACGCGATAAAGGCGTCAATTTTATTGATTCTGCCGATGCCTATGTTGGTGGAAAAGCCGAAGTAATTACCGGCAAACTGATCAAAAAGGACCGTGCCGATTGGGTTCTTGCGACGAAAGTCGGTCAACAAGACGGCCCTCCGGAACGCAAGATGGGACTTTCCAAAAAATGGATGATGGAAGCCATCGATAACAGCCTGACACGGCTCGGCACTGATTACGTGGATATCTATTACATGCACCATGTCGACTGGGCGACCCCCCTGGAAGAAAGCATTTCCGCGATGGGTGAGATCATCGCCTCAGGTAAAGCACAGTATTGGGGGTTCTCCAATCACCGTGCCTGGCAGATCGGTGAGCTGGCGCATTTGTGCGACAGACTGGGCTGCCCACGCCCCATCATCGCCCAGCCCCTCTATAACATGGTCAATCGTCAGGTAGAGGCCGATCTTCTGCCAGCCTGCGAATATTATGGCATCGGCGTCACCCCCTACTCGGCCTTAGCCCGTGGCGTGCTCACCGGTAAATACGCATTCGGAAAAGATGCGCCTTCCAATTCACGCGCTGGACGCGGTGATCCGTCGATCCTCAGTCGAGACTTCCAAAAGGAATCGTTCCAAGTGGTCGAGAAGATCAAAAAGTACATCGCAAAACGCAACATGACCCCATCAGATTTCGCCGTAAATTGGCTTCTCAACAACCAATTGGTCACCAGCGTCATCGGCGGCCCCAGAACAATGGGCCACTGGCGGGCTTCCGTGAATGCCATCAAACACGACTTCACGGCAGAGGATGAAGCGTTCGTGAACACCTTGGTAGCCCCGGGCCACCCCGCAACCCCAGGCCATACATGGGGTCGCTATCCGGTCCAAGGGCGGCGCGCAATTAACGGATAAGATCGTTTTTGATGAGGAGAATGAGGCGTTCGAGACATTCTCCGGTTATCGGGTGCTTTTCTGCGATTGGCGGTTAAGGTCCATCAGGACAGCCTCCCCTCACATAAGGCCAATCAAATAATAGCTAAATCTGGAATGGAATTATAAAGCATGAACGACGTCACGAATTCAGGACCGACATCCGCAGCCTGGGATGTCCTGGTGGTAGGTAAGGGCAATGCGGCGCTTTGTGCGGCACATGCAGCAGTCAACCAAGGGGCAAGCGTCGCGATGCTGGAAGCTGCTCCTCAAGAGGAGTCTGGCGGAAATAGTAGTTTTGCCGGCGGAGTCATGCGCTTTGCCTATGACGGCGTCGAAGACCTCAAGAAACTATGTGACCTAACCGAAGACGAACTCAAAGATACCGACTGGGAGAGCAACACCGTCGATGAATTCTACGATGATCTATTCCGCGTCACGAGCTTCCGCACCGATCCTGAATTAAGTGAAATTCTGGTCACACGTAGCCTGGAAACAATGGTCTGGCTGCGCGAACAAGGCGCTCACTTCGTCCCCAACTACCGCCATCAGTCCGCCGTTGTTGACGGCAAGCGTCATTTCTTTGGCCGGATGCCGATGTGGATGGTCGGCGGTGGCCCTGGACTGGTCAAAGACCTTACAGAGTCAGCCATAAAAAAAGGCGTCGATATTTTTTACGAGACCCGCGCTGTTTCCCTTATTCAAGATGACAACAAAGTCTGCGGTATTAAGGCCAACACGCCTGAAGGGTCGCGGGAATTTTTAGCCAAGCGTGTCGTTCTCGCCTGTGGCGGTTTCGAAGCCAACACCGAGTGGCGCACGCGTTATCTTGGGCCCGGCTGGGATGTGGCCAAGGTCCGCGGATCGCGCTTCAACGTGGGCGATGGCTTACGCATGGCGCTTGATATTGGGGCTTGTCCCTTCGGCAATTGGTCTGGTCGGCATGCGGTTTCGTGGGAAAGGTATGCGCCGGAATACGGTGATCTCAATATTCGCGAAAGCTCATACCGACACAGCTTCCCGCTCTCGATCATGGTCAATGCGGACGGCAAGCGCTTCGTTGACGAAGGCATAGAATTCTACAACTACACCTATGCAAAGTATGGCGCTGAAGTACTCAAGCAACCGGACCAATTCGCCTACCAAGTGTTTGATGCCAAGGGGGCGGCCCTGTTGCGTCCTGAATATGGCGATAAGAACGTGACCCGCATGGTCGCGAATTCGTTGGAGGAACTTGCCGAGAAACTAGATGGGGTCAACCCAGATGGCTTCCTCAAGACGGTGCGCGAATATAACGACTCAATTAAGAAAGACGTCCCCTTTGATCACTCGATCAAGGATGGCCGCAGCACCGTCGGCATTGAACCGGCAAAATCGAACTGGGCAATCGTGCTCGATACGCCGCCGTTTGAGGCCTATGCGGTAACCTGTGGCATTACCTTCACCTTCGGCGGATTGCGGACGGTTGCAGAGACCGGCCAAGTACTTGATGTCCATTTGCACCAGATTCCCGGCCTGTACACAGCCGGTGAAATGGTCGGCGGTATCTTCTATTTCAACTATCCGGCGGGAACGGGTCTGGTTTCCGGCACTGTATTTGGTCGGATCGCGGGTGAGGCCGCAGGTGCTTCAGCCGTCGCTGAGAAAAGCGCCTAATCTAATGCTCACCGAGCGCCTCGCTGAATTCGTCGCGGATCAGTCTCTCGATGACATCCCTGATGAGGTCTATGACGCGGCCAGGGATGCGGTTATTGATACGCTTGGTGTCGCGTTCGCGGGGTCGGGTGAGCCCGTTGCTGATATTGCGGCTTCATGGGTGGCTGAAACCGGCGCACCGTCCCGTGCGACGATTTGGGGTCGCGGGCTTGGCGGTTCTGCCGCAGACGCTGCTTTCGCCAACGGTATTAGCGCCCATGCGCTTGATTTCGACGACAGCCATCCCGGCGGCCGAGGACACATAAGCGCTTGTTTAGTGCCAACCGTGCTGACCATGGGCGAGGTTTTAGGATCTTCCGGGCGCGAAGTATTGGCCGCCTACGCAATCGGCCTGGAACTGGCGAGCGTTGTTGGACGTGCATTTGGTCCCGGGCATCAACGCCACGGCTGGCATCCAACTGCGACCGTCGGGACGATCGCTGCAACGACCGCCGCTGCACGTTTATCCGGACTTGATGCAGAGGGTGTTGCCCGCGCCTGGGGGATAGCCGGCTCTGAGGTCAGCGGTCTCGCCAGAAACTTTGGCACAATGACGAAGCCATTTCATATTGGTCGCGCCGCGCAAACAGGTGTCACGGCAGCGGGACTTGCAGAAAAAGGACTCACTGCCGACGGGACCATTTTTGATGACGCCGGAAGCGTTATAGATGTCTACGCCGGTGGCGATGGCGAACCAATTGAGTACGTTGTCGCAAGCCTCTGCCATCCTTGGGCTGTTGTCTCCCCTGGAAACTGCGTCAAGCAATGGCCGTGCTGCTACTCCGGGCATCGCACCATTGCGACCCTCGTTGACCTTAGGGGACAACACGAAATAAATGCGGATAACGTGACGGAGGTATCCATAGCATTCCTGCCGGGCGGCGATGCGTCACTGCTCAGCACTGACCCGCAAACCGGGCTAGAGGGAAAATTCAGCATCGAATATATTGTCGCGGCGTTGCTGCTGGAGGGGACGCTGAAGATGGCGACCTTCACCGATGCCATGGTGCAACGACCAGAGGCCCGCAAACTTATGCAACGAGTCCGCCGTATTTATATTCCAGACGAGAATTTTTATTCAGGAATAGCTGGCTATAACGACATCACCGTAACCACCAAAAACGACCAGTTTGAGGTGCGTGAAGATCGCGTTCCTGGATCTCGCGTCTGGCCGATGAGTGCACAAGAAAGAGACGCCAAGTTTACCGATTGCGTCACGCCAATCCTTGGCCGTTCTAAGACGGCGGCGCTGCTCGAGCAGATTAAGCATATCCACTCGATCAACGACATTGGAACTCTGCTAAAGATAACTCCAAAATAAAATTAAAACATCGCGAGTAGAGATCAGGCCGTCCAACGTTGATTCTGAGCCATTTTTCGGTCGATAGTCGCGACGATCTGATCAACGTTGGAATTTGCCATACCCAAGCTCCGACCGACGAGTTGGATCAGCATATCGACACGTTCAACAATCGGGGCTCCCGACTCAACGGCACGCGCGTTTGACGATGGTTTAAGCAAATTCTCCGCGGCTGCGGCATATTTTTCGAACGGCACTTGATCGGCAGGATCGGCACCCAACCGCCGAACCAGAGCTTCAACATATTCGTAAATCTCCCGAGATAGGGCCAAATCGCCATGCACCGCCTCGTTGATTGCAATTGCATTTCCGGGGGTGATGCAACGATAGTTACCCGTTAGCAGCATGCTCCACTTTGACAGTGGAATAAAAAGTGACTCGAAGACCCGCAGCTTGACTGGAACGTCCTTACCATCAAGGCGTACGTCAGCAATGTCAGCCGCCAAGCGATTCAACAACTCGTTTGCTTCCGGTGTACCAAATGCCGCTGCCCGGAAATTTGTCGGTAACCCAACCAGTAGTTTATTAGGCGTTTCATCCGGCAGACGATAGGCCTGTGGGTCCGGGCTACACAGCGTTACCAAGTCCGGATCAAACCGGTCCCAAATACGGGCATCGGTGAAACTGCGCTCCAAACCTGTGGTATCAAACCCAGGAATTCGTTTTAAAAACGGAATCGGCGGCATGTTCATGATCGATAAACAGGGAATTCGTTCCTCCGCAATGCGTACCAATAATGTTCGGAGAGAATGGGCGATGTACTGTGGTTCCTGCATCGCAAGGCCGACGAGGTCATAAGCTCCGGCGTCAACATCTTGAGGAACCCGGGCGTCGAGTTTTCCTGGTAAATCGCGGGAGAAAATGGCGCGATGGGTATCCTCACCCTTCAATTTTACCCGCACCTCCGTGCCTTCAGCATTGATTAGTTTTGCCGTATCTGATCTGCAAACGAGGGTAACGTTGTGCCCGGCCATTAAGAGTTTGGTCGCAAGAAGAGAACCGTAAGAGGCACCAAGAATGAGAATATTGTCGGACATTTAGTTAATCCTTTTCAAAAAGTTAGTTTTAACGCCTACCCCGTGGACAAGAATTTTTCGATATCCGACTTATCGGCCCTCAAAAATCGTTATTTCCCCGGTATATGTATAAGAAGTATGGCATATAATTTTTCTCGACAACCCGTTTCCAGCATGACAACTCATCTGAAAAAATAAGTAAATTGTTTTCAAATTGTAAATGTTGTAAAATTACTCAGTAAAAAATTTACTCTTGAGGAGGCCCTCAAATGGCTGAGTCGAAACGTCAAAAGAGAAACAGCACAGCGCCAAAAATAGGTGCCAAAATACGGCGGTTGAGACGCGATAAGAATTTGAGCCAGGCGGCCCTTGCCGAGCGTCTTGAGGTCAGTGCCAGCTACTTGAATTTAATCGAACACAACCGGCGGCGGATTACGGTGAACCTGTTACTGCGCTTGGCTGAAATCTTTGATATGGCGTTGACTGATTTGGCGGACGACGATGAAAGCCAACTCAATGCTGACGTTATGGAAGTTCTCAGTAACGATCTCTTCGAAGAACTCGATCTTACCAACATCGATATTCGGGAAATGGTGACCGCCAGCCCAAACGGTGCCAAAGCGTTGTTGAAGCTTTATGACGCCTATCATTCGGCTGTAATGGATGCACGCAGTCTGTCAGCTGAGGTGGCCGATACAGTAATGCCTGAGACATCGAACAGCCTGCCGCCAGCCGAGCAGATTTCCGATATATTACAGACCAATAACAATTATTTTCAGGCGCTGGAAGATGCAGCAGAGCGGATCAACGAAAAAATCGTCGAGGTAACCAGACCAGGTGCGGATGACACCGAAAGCTTTTCTCAGTACCTGCAAAACACCTACGACGTTCGTGTCACAGTGGCGGCACCTGATGGTCCAGCAGGATTTCAGCGCCGGTTCAATGCTGAGCGGGGCATACTGGAAATTTCCGAACGTCTAAGCCCAGACAGTCGCGCCTTCCAATTGGCGCACCAAATCGGCCTGCTGTCGTCGAGCCAAGCAATTGAGGTGTTGCTTGACGAAAATCGTGTCAGAGACAAGCGAACCCGCGCACTTGGTCGGGTTGCCCTGGCAAATTACTTCGCCGCCGCCCTGGTTATTCCATACACGCCATTTCTGGAAGCGGTTAAATCGGCACGGTACGATATCGAACTCCTGCAACACCGTTACGGTGCAAGTTTCGAGCAGGTTTGCCACCGTATGACGACGCTGAACAAACCCGGCGCCAAAGGTGTGCCGCTGCACATGTTGCGGGTGGATATCGCCGGTAACAATTCGAAGCGCTTTAGTTTATCCGGGCTGCCGATTCCCCGTCATGGCGGCGCCTGCGTGCGTTGGAATGTCTATGCGGCCTTCTTGAACCCAGGGGTGATCCAGGCACAGGTCTCGCAAATTCCCGATGGCACAGCTTATTTCTGCATTGCGCGGACCGTGCGTAAGGCCAGTGTTGGCTTTGGCATGCCGCATCGGTTTTTGTCGATTGGGCTTGGTTGTGAACTCCGACACGCCAGTGAGTTCGTCTATTCGGACGACTTAGATTTGGAACGACGCGACCGATTTCACGAAATCGGCGTCAGTTGTCGGACTTGCGAGCGGTTAGACTGCATACAACGCGCCTCGCCACCTGTTAACATGCGCTACCACGTCGATGAAAATGTGCGTGCGCATTCACCCTACATCACGACGCTGGAGTGAGTAGATGGGCATTAACCGCACGCAAAGTCTTTGCTACCCAATCTCACACCAGTATTATAAACCGGTAGCAGCGCAACTAACGTCGAAGACGCCATGACTGACACAGTTTTAATATTGAACGGCCCGAACTTGAACTTGCTGGGGACTCGCGAGCCGGAGCATTATGGCAATGAAACTCTAGCCGATATTGAGGCTGCGTGTGGGGCGCGAGCGAGTGCTCTCGGGCTTGGAATCGACTTTCGCCAATCCAACACTGAAGGCGAAATTGTTGATTGGATTCAACAGGCTAGAGGACAGGCCGCGTGTATCATTTTGAATGCCGGAGCCTACACTCATACCTCAGTTGCGATTCTGGATGCGTTGTTAAGTTGCGATGTGCCGGTAATTGAGGTCCATCTTTCAAACATCCATCAGCGCGAAGAATTCAGGCATTCTTCCTATGTCTCGAAAGCGGCTCGGGGCATGATCTGCGGATTCGGTGGATTCGGCTACGAAATGGCGATAGACGCTGCTGCAAGAATAATCAAAGAAACTTAGAACGGGTTAAAACGGCATGGCTAAATCTAAGGGAACACCGGAAATCGATGCGGACATCGTGCGCACCCTCGCCGACCTTCTGCACGAAAAGGACCTCTCCGAAATCGAATACAGTGGCGAGGATTGGCATGTCCGCGTGGCCAAAGGCACGCCGGGAGGGACTGTCGTTTCCGCACCTGCTCCTGCCGCTGCACCGGTCTCTGCCCCCGTCGCAGATACACCAAAACCGGCAGAAACCATCGCCAACCACCCCGGCGTCGTTGCCTCCCCAATGGTCGGGACTGTCTATGTGTCCGACGAGCCCGACGCGCCGCCGTTTGTGAGTGTCGGCGATTCTGTGGCTGAGGGTGAAACCCTGGTCCTGATCGAAGCCATGAAGGTGTTCAACCCAATCAAGGCGCCCAAAGGGGGCAAAATATCGCAGATATTGATTAGCAACGGCGATCCGGTTGAATTCGGCGAACCGCTGCTGATCATCGAATAGGTCGAGCCGCTTTATGTTCGAAAAGGTCCTCATTGCAAATCGCGGCGAAATCGCGCTTCGTATCCTACGTGCCTGCAAGGAAATGGGCATTAAGACCGTTGCCGTGCATTCCACGGCGGACACCAACGCCATGCATGTGCGCCTGGCTGACGAAAGCGTTTGCATCGGCCCGCCAGCTGCCACTGAAAGCTACCTAAATGTTCCGGCTATTTTATCGGCGGCAACCATTTCCAACGCAGACGCCATTCATCCGGGGTATGGGTTTTTGTCGGAAAACGCCGACTTTGCGGCCATGGTCGAGGAACACGGCTTTACCTTCATTGGACCCTCGCCCGACCACATCCGCCAGATGGGCGACAAGATCACCGCCAAGCGCATCGTCAAGGAAGCCGGCATTCCTGTCGTTCCAGGCTCTGATGGGCCGGTGGATGATATTGATGAAGCGCTACGTATCGCCGAGGAAATAGGCTACCCGGTCCTGATCAAGGCCTCAGCCGGTGGCGGCGGGCGCGGCATGAAGCTTGCGGAAAATGCAGAGGCTCTACCGAGCGCAATTCGCCAAGCTGGAACTGAGGCGGCGACGGCGTTTGGCAATGCTGAGGTTTACCTTGAGAAATTCCTCGGACAACCACGGCATATCGAAATCCAGGTCCTGGCCGACAACTTCGGCAATGTCGTGCACCTGGGTGAGCGGGATTGTTCTCTACAACGCCGCCATCAGAAGCTGTTGGAAGAAGCCCCCTCCCCGGCCCTAAACGATAACCAACGCAATGAAATTGGTAAAATCGCCGCGGAGGCCGTGGCGAAGTTCGGCTACCGCAGCGCCGGCACCATCGAATTTCTGTACGAAAATGATGCGTTCTATTTCATCGAGATGAACACCCGCCTGCAAGTCGAACACCCAATCACGGAAATGGTCTGTGGCCTGGACATCGTTCGCGAAATGGTGCGAATCGCGGCGGGCGCTCCCTTGGGCTACACCCAAGAGGACCTAAATTTCTCAGGCCACGCCATTGAATGCCGAATAAATGCGGAACACCCTGAAACCTTCATCCCATCGCCTGGAAAAATTGGCGATTACCACGCCCCTGGCGGCCTCGGCGTTAGGGTCGATTCTGCGCTTTATTCGGGCTACACCGTGCCACCGCACTACGACAGTATGATTGCCAAGCTGATCGTACACGGGGCCAATCGTAATGAATGCCTGATGCGGCTGCGCCGGGCGCTGGATGAATATGTCATTGATGGCTTAGAGACCACCATCCCCCTCCATCAACGCCTGATGGCGGCACCAGAATTCATCAATGGCGATTACGATATACATTGGTTGGAAGAATTCGTCGGTCTTAACTCTAACGATTGACCTGGGAGAGCCCCCGTGAGCCGACCCAAAAACCCTGAAACTCAACTGAGCCCTCAACTTCTGCTCCGCGCCTATTCCATGGGCATCTTTCCCATGGCGGAAAGCCAAGACGACCCGACTGTATTTTGGGTTGATCCAGAAATTCGCGGTATTATTCCGTTGGAGACCTTCCACGTCTCAAAGTCCCTCAGAAAAAAAATCCGGACTGGGGCCTTTGAGGTGACCTGCGACACAGCGTTCGAGCGGGTCATGCGCTGCTGCGCGGAACAATCGGAAACCCGGACGGAAACCTGGATCAATGACGATATCATCCATGCCTACACCGAACTGCACGAATACGGCTTTGCCCATTCGGTGGAGACTTGGCAGGAAGGTAAACTGGTCGGCGGGCTTTATGGCGTCTCAATGGGAGCTGCGTTCTTCGGCGAGAGCATGTTTTCTCGTAAGACCGACGCCAGCAAAGTCGCCCTTGTCCACTTGGTGGCGCGGATGAAACAAGGCGGCTATCAGTTGCTGGATACCCAGTTCGTAACCGACCACTTAAAACGCTTCGGCGCGATAGAAGTTCCGGCACGGCAGTATTTAGAATTCTTAGAGGAAGCACTCAACCAAAAGGCGGAATTTAGCGCGGTGCTGTCCAAAGACGAGTTGAATTTCAGATTGGAAGAGGTTTTTACGCTGGCTTCTAAAGCTTAGTTAGCGGTGGGTTCCGGTGCGACCTCCTGCCCGGGAACACAATCTAATACCCATACATCATAGACCGGGTGCTCCATCGCCGACAAAGCAGGGCTGGAAGCGAACATCCAGCCGCGATAGAGGCTCGTTGCTGCGGCACCTTCGCGGACCTCCCAGATATCTAAGAATGCGGCGCTTTCGGGTGGTTCCTCCGGCGGCCGTTTGTCGCAGGTCCGAGCGATGATTTCGAGAGTACCGAACTTGATGACCTGCCCAATGGGGGCCTGAATTGTCGTGACGCGCGCGGTGACCTTGTCCATGCCTTGCAACAGCGCAACATTGAATGTTTCAGCCAATGAGAGCGAAGGCACACTGAGGATCAGCACTGCCACCAAAGTCTGCAGCCGTTTTAAACTCAATAATCTGGTATTGGAACGTATCAACTGACTGTGAATCGAGGACTAGAGCCCGCCACCACTGCCGCCTTCCTTCTTCTCGTCGCCGCCGGTGGCTAGGAAGATAATTTCCCCCACTTGGTCCTCAAGCGACCGGAAATCTGTGGTTTTGGTAATTTTACCGCCTGCGGGAATAAAGGCCTTTTTAACCCCTGGAGTTAGTCTGATGTATTTGCCGCCGAGCACACCCTCGCTGCCAATCGCTGCTTCCGAATCGACGGGCAGCTTGATGTCAGGTTGAATATTCATACACGTGACCGCCTCGTAGGACTCCGTATCAAGATGAAGACTGGTCACGGTGCCGACTTTGATACCGTTCACGCGGACATCGCTGCCCTTATCCAAGCCCCCAATTTTAAGGAAACTAGCGCATAATTCGTTTCCCTTAACCACTTTGACCTGGGCGGTCTCGTAGGCGAAAGAAACAAACATACCCGCGACGATTACGACAACGCCCCCCAGCACAGTTTCGATTGCATTATGGCTCATGTTATTTATCCCCTTTGGCGCCCGTAGTGGCGGCCTTTTCAGCTTTCTTTTGGGCGATACGTTTATCCCGAGCGGTTCGGCCTTGCCCAATGATTAACTCCAACAGGTCGCTCACAATCATTGGATCTTGGGTGTATTCAATTTCCGATCCCGGCTTCAGAAATTCTTCTTCCCCACCAGGCTCCAACACGACAAATTTAGAGCCGAACAAGCCATCTGTATGAATACCAATCGACGAATCGGAGGGTAGCTGAACCGAAGTTTTGATCCGAATCGTCATCAGTGCCCGATAGGTCGGGTCCAGTTTGTAATTTTCAACGGAACCTACTCGAATGCCGCCCATGCGAACTTCCGCACCTGGCAGCAAGCCATCCACCTTATTAAACGTGGCTTGAAGGGTGTAATCCGTCGCCGTTGCAGTGGCCGCAACTGGTTTACCGCCTGCGACAAAAGCCAATAAAATACCGACCCCAAGAATCGCCAACACCCCAACCAACACCTCTCGCGCGTCATGTGTCATGGCATATATCCTTTAGGGGAAAACGTTATTTAAGACGGTGACCAGGGTTCATAATCCCCGGACGATGGGGCATGCTGCCCGCCCAGAACATCGTGGCCACTGGGGCGATAGGCGCCAACTGTGCCCGTCAAGTTTGGCTCATGCGGCTTTTGCCAAGCCTTGGCCTGAGCAGCACTTTCAGTCAGCGGAACGTCTGTTGTGTGATGCAGCCATGCATGCCATTCCGGCGGCACCTTGGATGCTTCCACATCTCCCTTGAAGATAACCCAGCGGCGCTCCTTGCCACGAAGCTTATCACCTTTGGCAAAGTAATAGCGGTTACCGAATTCATCGGTCCCACACAATTTACCGTTAAACCAGGTATAGAGAAGCGTACCTATATTGAACATCGGTCCCTGCCTGAGAATTTTAACCGCAACAAATATGGCACTAGTTCCCGCCTTCGTCTAGCCCGATGCTGGATATTGCGACTTCAGACCGAACAATTAATCAATCGCAAATTCACCGCATAAAGTAATAGCCATTTCTTACAAATAACATTAATTATTGCTTATAACATATTGTTTTTAATTAATTATTACAAGTATACACCCGTTAGAAATAGACCTTTCTCAAGGATACCGACTGGTACGATGGAGATGCTTGAGAAACCTTAAGTACTAGATCGTGTATAAAAAATTTTACTTAAACACAAAATATTGATTTTTTAATTGAAAAATTCAAAGACTCATCGTATAACCAAAACACGCAAGATGTTGTTGCGACGCGGAGAGGGACACACGTTATATAGTGGCGTTCGCACACCACTATAACGCTAAGACCAACCCCGTGGGGGGCCTGGGGGCTCACGTAAAAACAAATGAATTCCTGACGTCCGTACGGTTGGGAGCCGTTTCGGTAGTTGGGCGAGGAGTCACAAGGGGGCTAAAAATGCGGATATCGCGGCACTTTACCAAATCTGGGGAATCACCATACGCGGAGATCGACTTCATCACGGCATCCAGCGAGATTAAGAATCCCGATGGATCAATTGTCTTTCAGTTAGAATCGATGGAAGTACCGGCGGCTTGGTCGCAGGTTGCTTGTGATGTCTTAGCACAGAAGTATTTTCGTAAAGCTGGTGTTCCGGCACGGCTAAAACCGGTCGCTGAGCAAGATATCCCTGACTGGTTGTCGCGACAGACCGCAGACGAAGACGCCCTCGCCGACCTTCCCGAAGAGGACCGTTACGGTGGAGAAACAAGTGCCAAGCAAACCTTTGATCGGATCGCTGGAACGTGGACCTATTGGGGCTGGAAAGGCGGTCATTTCGATTCCGAAGAAGATGCCCAGGCATACTTCGACGAAATGCGTTTTATCCTCTGCAGCCAAGCAGGCGCGCCAAACTCGCCGCAGTGGTTCAACACCGGCCTGCAATGGGCGTATGGCATTGATGGACCTTCGCAGGGCCATTCTTATGTCGATTACAAAACAGGTGAATTAACCGAATCGAATTCGTCTTACGAACACCCGCAACCACATGCGTGCTTCATCCAAGGCGTGGAAGATGACTTGGTCAACGATGGCGGCATTATGGACCTGTGGGTGCGTGAAGCGCGCTTGTTTAAGTACGGTTCCGGAACGGGTTCGAATTTTTCTAAGCTTCGGGGTGCCAATGAAAACCTTTCTGGGGGCGGACGCTCTTCCGGTCTGATGAGTTTTCTTAAAATCGGCGACCGGGCAGCGGGTGCGATTAAGTCAGGCGGTACGACCCGACGCGCCGCTAAAATGGTGACGGTTGATATAGATCATCCGGATATCGAAGAATTTATCGATTGGAAAGTCTCCGAAGAACAAAAGGTCGCTGCCCTCGTTGCCGGCACCACCCTTGCTAACAAGCACCTGAACGAGGTCATAGCGGCCTGCACCGAGTGTGAGGAATTCGGCAAGGACGATTCGGACCGTTATAACCCCCGCAAGAACAAAGCCTTGAAAAAAGCCGTCATTGCCGCCCGTAAGGCGATGATCCCGGAAAACTACGTTCAACGGGTCATCGAGTTTGCACGCCAGGGTTATAACGAGATCGAATTCCCTGTGCTTAATACAGATTGGGATTCAGAAGCCTACGTCACCGTCTCAGGCCAAAATTCCAACAACAGCATTCGAGTCTCGAACGAATTTCTTGAGAAGGTCCTGAACGACGAGGACTGGAACTTGATCCGGCGTACCGATGGCGAGGTTCAAGAGACCGTCCGCGCCCGCGATTTGTGGGAAAAAGTCGGCTATGCGGCGTGGGCTTGTGCCGACCCCGGAATGCAGTTCGACACCACCATCAACGATTGGCACACCTGCCCGGAAAGCGGCCGGATTAACGCCTCCAACCCATGTTCTGAATATATGTTCCTGGATGACACGGCGTGTAATTTGGCGTCGCTAAACCTGATGACATACCTGAACGAAGATGATGCGTCGTTTGAAATTGATATGTTCACTCATGCGGTTCGGTTGTGGACCATCACCCTCGAAATTTCAGTTTTGATGGCTCAGTTCCCAGCCCCCAAGATCGCTCAATTATCGTATGATTTCAGGACGTTAGGACTTGGATACGCGAACATTGGTGGCTACCTTATGGCCTGTGGAATCGCCTATGATTCGGACGAAGCCCGGGGTCTCTGTGGCGCGATTACGGCGCTCATGACCGGCGTTGCCTACGCGACGTCAGCGGAAATGGCTGAGCAACTAGGGACCTTCCCGCGTTACGATGAAAACCGTGACTCGATGCTTAGGGTTATTCGTAATCACCGTCGTGCCGCGATGGGAGACACTGATGGGTACGAAGGATTGTCGATTGAACCTGTCGCCCTTAAAGCTGGCGACTGCCCTGACAAAGCCTTATTAGGTGCCGCGCGTGACTCCTGGAATCAGGCCCTGGAAATGGGCAGCGAACATGGCTTTCGAAACGCACAGGTCTCCGTCATTGCACCAACCGGTACGATCGCGCTGGTCATGGACTGTGACACCACAGGGATTGAGCCGGATTTTGCCTTGGTAAAATTCAAGAAGCTGGCTGGCGGCGGATATTTCAAAATCATCAACCGCATCGTGCCGAAGGCTTTGAAACGTCAAGGTTATACAGAGGACCAAATCGAAGGCATAATTCGCTATGCGGAAGGCCACGGAACCCTGGTCGGCGCCCCAGAAATCAACCATGACACCCTGCGTAAAAAAGGTTTTACGGATGAGATTCTAAAAAAGATCGAAACAGGCCTCGGCGAAGCCTTTGATATTAAATTTGCTTTCAACAAGTGGACATTAGGTGAAGAATTCTGCACCGAAACCCTAGGAATTGCGGCAGAAAAACTCGATGACATGTCGTTTGATATGCTGAGGGAACTCGGCTTCAGCAAGGAAGCGATCAACGAAACCAACACCTACGTGTGCGGTGCCATGACATTAGAGGGGGCACCTGACCTGGCCGACGCGCATCTGCCGGTATTCGATTGCGCCAACCCCTGCGGACGGATTGGCAAACGCTTCTTAAGCATGGAAAGCCACATCAAAATGATGGCGGCGGCACAACCCTTCATCACCGGAGCCATTTCCAAAACCATCAACATGGCCAGCACGGCAACGGTAGAGGACTGCAAAGAGGCCTACATGTTGTCTTGGCAGATGGGCCTGAAGGCAAACGCGCTGTATCGGGACGGCTCGAAGCTGTCTCAGCCATTGAGTTCCTCGCTTCTGGATGACGATGATCTTGATGACATGGAAGACGATATCATGGAGCAACCGGCGCAAGTCCAAGCCCAGGTCTTCGCCGAACGGATAATCGAGCGTGCTGTCACAGAACGTAAGTTCCTTCCTCATCGCCGGAAGGGCTACACCCAAAAAGCCATCGTTGGCGGGCATAAGGTCTATTTGCGGTCTGGCGAATATGAAGACGGCCAAATCGGTGAAATCTTTATTGATATGCACAAAGAAGGTGCTGCCTTCCGCAGTTTGATGAATAACTTCGCCATCGCGATTTCCATCGGCCTGCAGTACGGTGTGCCGTTGGATGAATATGTTGAGGCCTTTACCTTCACCCGGTTTGAACCGAGCGGGATTGTCGAAGGCAATGATACGATCAAAATGGCGACGTCGATCCTCGACTATATCTTCCGGGAGTTGGCTGTATCTTACCTTGGCCGCAATGACCTGGCCCATGTTGAACCCAAGGAAACGTTGACTGACAACTTGGGCAAAGGTGTAGAAGAAGATGGCCAGCAGGATGAAAATGTTCTGAAAAAAGCGGAGCGTCTCACCAGCAAAGGCTATGTTCGCAACCGGTTCCTGGTTATTAATGGGTCAGGCGGAGATAATGACAAACAGCAAGCCGTCGTCGCGAAAAGTGTTGGCGCACAAGCGGTTTCTGAGGGCGCCGGCGACCTGCAAGCGGCCGTTGGCAATGTTGGCGAAACGCTCCTAGCGGTAGAACCTGCCGTCATGGTCAAAACTGATAACCGACTTGATCAGGTGAGAGAGGCCAGGCTCAAAGGCTATGAAGGTGATTCATGTGGCGAGTGCGGAAATTTCACGCTGACACGCAACGGGACATGCATGAAATGCATGACCTGCGGTGCCACCAGTGGCTGCTCTTAAGACGGCAGCACATGGCCTAATTAGACCGAATTCCATGCAGGGAACCCTCCCTGGGAAACTTAAAGCGCATCCCGGTCAGTCGATGATCATCCGGGGTGCGCTATTTTTCTGCTCTAATTCGTACATAAGAGTATGAATATACTCCGTTTTCCCGTACCTTCATTTACTGACAATTAAGGTGTGAGCTATTAGCATGGTAAAAATAATGCTAATCTGTGATGATGATCACACCTTGGCCTGGGACGGTCAAATATAGTGTTATGCATTGGGGCTGGAATTATTACGCTGTAGAGATACCGGATCGATAATTCGTTCCGGTAGGGTTTTGGGGTGCGTACGTGGCGAAGACTAAAAAGAAATTACATTTTTATATAATTGACGAAGACCCGGACACGCTCGACTTCATTCGAGAACTGTTGGAGTCAGAAGGTCACAAGGTGACCTCTGGAACTGATAATGCCGCCGCCCTGCCTGAGATCATTTCACAAAAGCCGGACTGCATTACGACCAACCTGATGATGCCGGGTATGGATGGCCTTGAACTGTGCAAAGAACTCCGCAGCCATAAGGCCCTGGATGACAGTAAAATTTTTATCATCACCAGCAAGGCTTATGAATACGATCACAAACGGTCGCTTGAATTTGGAGCAAACGGTTTTATTCGTAAGCCCATAAAAGCCAACACCTTCATGCCGGAAATTAACCGCATTTTGGAGGATGAAGTTGATGTGACTTTTTGGGGCGTCCGCGGCACATTGCCTGTGCCCGGCGAAAACAGCCTTAAGTACGGTGGGCATACATCGTGCGTAACTATGGAATTTCCGAAAGGCCAGTTCTTCATTTTTGATGGCGGTACCGGGATAAAATCTCTATCTGACAAATTAATGGCCAACGCCAAGAAGCGAGTGAATGCGAAGATGTTCATTTCCCATCCGCATTGGGATCACATCAACGCCATTCCATTTTTTGTGCCGCTTTATATTCAAGGAAATGTATTTGAAATTTATGGATCATCCCACGGTGACTTAACCATGGAACAGATGATTTCGGCGCAAATGGACGGGGTATACTTCCCCATCACCATCCAAGAATTCGCCTCCAGCCTTAGTTTTGTTGATTTGAAGGAAGAAACCTTTGAAATCGACGACATCACGATCAAGACCATGCAGCTCAGCCATCCGGGGTACTGTTTAGGCTATCGGGTGGAGTATGATGATAGGTCAATCTGTTACGTCACCGACAACGAACTGTTCCACGAAGACGATGAATTCTACGATCCCTCCTACGTCCGCAAGCTGACTCGCTTTGTCGAAGGAGCGGATATTTTAATTACGGATTCAACCTTCACCGATGCAGAATACACCTCAAAGGTCGGGTGGGGCCATTCAGCCATTTCCGAAGTTGTGAATCTCGCCCATGACGCGAATGTTAAAACCCTGTGCCTGTTTCACCATGATCCTGACCAGACAGATGAAGACATCGACGCAAAATTTGAAACAGCGAAACAAGCCCTTGCCGATTTAAATTCAAAAACAGTGTGTTTGGCACCTCACGCTAAAACCTCGATTAAGGTTTAGAAACCGTGACAGGAGTGATCGATCAGCGTCTGATCGAATTGGACCTTGAACTTCCCAACCCAGCAGCACCGGCTGCAAACTACGTCCCCTACGTTGTTTCCGGCAGCTTGGTATTCGTCTCTGGGCAAATCACCGCTTGGAATGGTGAGATAAAACACACCGGCATCGTTGGTGACAATCGAACTCTTGAAGATGGATATCAAGCAGCCCGCATTTGCGGTCTAAACTTGATCGCACAGGTTAAAGAGGCCTGCGGTGGGGATCTGGATCGGGTGCGGCGGGTCGTTAAGCTGGGAGGCTTTGTAGCCTGCAAGCCAGAATTTAAAAAACACCCTCTTGTCATCAACGGCGCATCCGACCTCATGGCGGACGTTTTTGGCGATAAGGGGCAGCACGCCAGATTTGCCGTCGGGGCCGCAGCGCTCCCCGTTGATACCCTGGTGGAAATCGACGGCATATTCGAGATAGAATGACCTTCTACGTTAGTTTGATATCTGGAGCGTTGAGTGCCTGACGGTCGCGAACCCACAACCATAAAAGTCATCCCCGCGATCAATGACATCGCGGTCGATCAATGGGACGCGTGCGCTGGGCCCACAAATCCTTTCCTGAGCCACGCCTTTCTGTCAGCCCTGGAAGACAGTGGCTCAGCCTCTGCCGAAGAAGGCTGGGTGCCGCAGCACTTGGTGATCGAGGATGAAGATGGCGCCCTGATCGCAGCCGCCCCCTTGTACCTAAAAACCCATTCCCATGGCGAATACATCTTCGATTGGGCTTGGGCAGATGCCTATCATCGAGCAGGTGGGGAATATTATCCAAAATTGCTTTGCGCTGTGCCTTTTACTCCGGCAAGTGGCCCGCGTCTGCTGATCCATCCAGACGCCGACTCTGATTTGGCAAATGTCTTAATTCGCGGCATGATCCAGTTGGCGCAAAAGCTCGATCTTTCGTCCCTCCACATCAATTTCCTAACCCCTGAGCAATTTAAGCGCTGCGCCGACAACGGCATGCTGCAACGTGTCAGTCGGCAGTTTCATTGGGAAAATAGGGGCTATACGACGTTCGATGATTTCCTTGGTGATCTGACTTCCCGCAAACGAAAAGCCATCCGCAAGGAACGGCGCTCTGTTGCTGAAAGTGGGGTAGAGATTAAAGTCGTAACTGGCAACGACCTCACAGAAGAGCACTGGGACGCCTTTTTCCGCTTCTACCGGGACACCACCGACCGGAAATGGGGACAACGCTATCTGACACGCAGATTCTTTTCACTTCTAGGGGAACGTATGGGCGACCGTGTTGCTCTGGTTCTGGCCGTGGCAGACGGCACCTATGTCGGCGGTGCCCTCAATCTGATTGGTGACGATACCTTGTTTGGGCGTTATTGGGGATCAATTGAAGACTATAAATTCCTGCATTTTGAAGCCTGCTATTACCGTGCCATCGATTTTGCCATAGAACGCGGTCTCAAATGGGTCGAAGCCGGTGCGCAAGGGCCTCATAAAATTCAGCGCGGTTACCTCCCCCGTGAAACCTACAGTGCCCACTGGATTGGAAATGAAGGCTTCTCAAGGGCGGTTGAAAACTTCCTCGGCCAAGAAAAAAAGGAAATCGAGGAAGAAATGCGTTATTTGGCCGAGGGCTCTCCCTTTCGGAAGGATATTGAGTGAGGTCGAGCCTTACCAACCTTTAACTCTTTGGCTTTAAACTATTGGCCATGCGTATCCTGACCACCATCGTCTTATTTTCTAGCTTCTTGATCATTCCACACGCCGCTTCGGCGCTTACGTTAGGACAGAGTGAAGCCTTGTCCTGGTTTGAAAAAAAGCTCTTACCGGTTAAGGTGAGTTGTGTCCGAATTATAAAAAAATCCGGACGGGAACAGCTTGTTAATAGATGTCGCAGTTGCCTTGTGGTTCAAATCAAACGAACCCGGCCAGGACGGCCAGAAGGTGCGCTTCGAGACATCACCATTGGCGCCAATCAATCGACAACGCTTTCTTTTCGCGGGCCTGGGGTCACGCGTATTTCCAGCGAACTCACGTGCGCCGCCGCGCAGTCTTTGGAAACACCGAAAGAAGAAAATAAAGTCGAACCGCAACAATGCCTAAGATTAATTAAGCACGATAAAATCGGTATGGTCATGGTGAATACGTGTGCAACATGCCGCAAAGCAGTTATAGAGCGGCGCTTCGACAAGGGCGGACGAAAACTGGCGAACATCAGCGTTGGTGCCAATACTTACGCTCCCGTACTGCCTCTGGGTGCTAATTTTGCCAAAATTGTAAACGAGAAGTCCTGCCGCTAGAGCACATTCCGACCCTACGAGGGCGTGGGGAGGCGCGGCTTTCGGTCGCTTTTCCGAGCCGCAAAAGTGCTCTCGCTACTTACTGCTGCTGCTGTTGGGCGGCTGGTGCTTGCTGTTGTGGTGCGGTAACCGCATTGCCTTGATCACCGCCCTGTCCCTCTTCAGAATCAGATTCTACTTCTATTTTAACTGATCCTTCGAATTTTTTACGGTCCCCAAAGTCCATCGGATAAACCCGTACAATAACCCGCCTGTTCACTTCTTGATTCGCCCGAATGGGATTTTTATTCTCATCCCGGTTCGGCATCTTTGGCTGAGTCTCGGCAAAGGCTGTCGCCTGCAAACGTCGAGAATCGATCCCCATTTCAACTAGAAAACGAACCACCCCTGTTGCCCGCGCGCCAGAAAGTTCCCAGTTGGACGGGAATTGTCGCGTGCTGATGGGGTCGTCGTCTGTATGACCTTCCACATCAATGCGGTAAAAGTTGTATTTGGGTGCCTTCAGCATCTCCCCCATATCCTTGAGGAGGGCTTCCGCGTCTTTCTTAATGGTGGCTGAGCCTGGTCTGTAGAAGGCCTTGCTGGCAAGTTCGATGACGATTCCTTTGTCATCCGTCGCAACGTTCATGGCCTCTTGGCCACCTTCTACGTTATAGACGACATCCAACAAATCCGTCTGCATTTGTTCGGTCGTGGTGGGACCTGCTTCCTCACCACTGATATTCGACTTGATGGCGTTTACCGCCGCCTCGTAGGCCGGCATGTCATATTTGGCAAAGGTCAGCATCATCACGAAAAACGCCATCAAAAGAGTGATCGCATCCGCATATGTGGCCATCCAGGATTCGTCTTCCGCGATTTGTTCGTCTGCCATGAGCCGATCCCTAGGTTATGTCTTCATCTTATCAATGTTGAAGTGAAGCGCAGGATCAAGATAGCTGTTCATTTTATCTTGAATAAAGCGCGGGCTTTTACGATCTGCAAGAAGGACCAAGCCTTCAGCAACCATGTTGTTCCTAAACCGAACAATCTGTTCACGCTGCATAATTTTCGCTCCCGCCGGCAAGAAAATCAATCGTGCGAATAATACCCCATAAAGCGTTGTCAATAAGGCGACCGCCAAGCCGGCCCCCAATGCCGCCGGATCGCCACCCATATTATCGAGCATGATAATCAACCCGATCAAGGTTCCAACCATACCAAATGCCGGGCAGGCCCCGCCCATATAATTGAGGATATACACCTGAATAGTATTGCGGCCGAAGGTCGTGTCGATGGTAGTCGCAAGAATATTACGAACTTCATCTCCGGTATAACCACTGATGACCATTTCGATTCCAAAGCGCAGGAATTTGTCGCCTTTCACCGATTTTTTGGCTTCAGCTTCCAGCGCCGGAATACCGCTTTTTTGGACGGTATAGGCCCAACGGATCACCCGTCCGACCTCAGCTTTTAGAACTCCACGACCAATCTTAGCCGCAAACACCAATTTACCAATAAGCTTGAGCGACAAAATGACGTACCGGGGTTCGTACGAAACGAACGCCGCCGTCAAGGTACCCCCCAGCACGATGACCACACTGGAGCCACTTAAAAAAATCGCCCAGTTATCAGTTTGCGTTAGAACTGACCCAACAAACAAACTAAGCGCTAAAACTAAACCAAGTACTGTGGTCATTTTTCACCCAACTCACTTCTGTTTTTATAGTTCCCGCCATGACATGTTTACCATGAAACAGAATCGGATTTCCAAAACCCGATTTGCCTTACTATATTAACCCTTACACCAAAAATTATTAATATTTTTTAAATGCTTACAATAATTTCTCCGAATTTGACTGTTCAAAATTAACCAAAACAAGCCATGAAAATCAAACTCTAGCGTTCACGGAAGGCTTCGGCACGCAGTTTAAGCACCGGCCTAATAAGGAATTCCATCACAGAACGAGACCCGGTATGAATGTCCACTGTCGCCTGCATCCCCGGCATAACCGGGAAATCACCGGGTCGGTCCCCCAGGTATACTTTTTCCGGCTTAATCGTAATCGGGAAATACGGTTTACCTTCTTCGTTGGTATTGGAATCAGGGGCGACGTTGTTAACGATCCCTTCTAGTCCCCCGTATCGGGCATAGTCATAGGCCGATAGTTTGACCACAACCCTTTGGCCTTCACGCACGTAGGCACGATCACCCGGATCCAATTTCGCTTCGACAACCAAGTCGCCACCTGTAGGAACAACTTCCATAATCGCCTCGCCTGGCTTCACGACACCGCCAATGGTATTATATCGCATGTTTTTGACGATCCCGGCGATGGGGCTTTTGATCTGCGACCGAGAGCCCTGCTCTGTTGCTTCGGTCAACAGTTCTTTAATACGGCCAAGGGCTTGCTCTGTTTTCACTAATTCTTCTTCAGATTCGCGCTTACTGCGTTCTCTAGTCTCTCTAATCCGAGCATTAGCCTCATTCACAGCGCCACGGGCACGAGCAAGGCTGGGGGCAAGTCCCTTTTGATCACCCTTTAGGTTTTCAAGTTCAGCTTCCAATTGCAAAAATTCAATTTTAGGGATCAACCCCTTTTCTAACAAAGACTTGGACAGCTTAAGCCGTTCGTTTGCGAGTTTAAGGTTTTGGGTGATTGCACGCGCCCTCGACTGCACTTCCTCAAGTTCTGATCGGCGCTGACTAACCTGCGTCTGAGCGACCCTAACCGTAGAGGCAATCTCCCGCTTGCGTGCATCGTAGGCACGGCGCTGAGCTGCGGCCTGCCCTGGTCGGCGCGCTGCAACATCTTTCGGAAATACAAGTTTCTTGCCATTTGCCTCGGCCTCCAAACGTGCGCGCACGAGCAACTGTCCATCCAGCCGAACAACCAATTCTTCACGATTAACGCCACTACTGGCCAGGTTCAATTGAACCAGCGGAGCGCCCTCCTTCACCACCGTACCCTCTTTAACAAATATCTCTTCGATAATGCCGCCTTCCAAGTGCTGGATCAGCTTTACCTTGCCTTGCGGTATAACCTCCCCCGTCGCAATCGCGACCTCATCCAATTCTGCAAAGTTGGCCCATCCAAGGAATAGCCCTAACATAATCATAACTGGCCACGCCACGATCCGCCAACTCGGGATCGGGTGGTGAATCAACAAGTCATCTAGTGGATTCTTGCCGATTTCAGGCCCCTTGTTGAAATCGATATCATCGTGAGGGCTTTGGTCTAACATGGCTTCTCACTCACTTTTTTGGTGGGGTTGTGGTTGATCGAACGGCTTGTTGAGCTTGCGGTCGTCTAACAACGGAGCGTTTTGCTGGCGATGCGCCAACAACTGCAGCGGCAGGGTCGCGAGCCGGCTGTCTTGCCCGAGGTTGCTGAACCGCTTGCGGTGTAGGTCTTGGCGCGGGTTGCGGCTGTGCTTGTCGTTGTTGCTGTGGTTGTTGTTGGGCCTGGGGCTGTCGCTGAGGCCGTTGCTGCGGTTGTTGCTGCGGTTGTTGCTGTGGTTGTTGCTGCTGTTGCTGCGGTACTGCTGTTGGTTTAGTGGGCGCTGGCTTAGGTGTGGCCGACTTTCCCTTAGCAGCTGGTTTAGCCTCTGCATTTTTGTCCCCGGCTGTCTTACTCTCAGACTTTATACCCTTTCCAAACAATTTGGGCAGAATATCTTCCGCCCCGCCGATAAGCGCGACCCGCCCCTTATCCAAGGCAACAAGGTCTTGGCTCGCGGCCAATAGGATCGGACTGTGAGTCACGATAATAATTGTATGGTTCTTACTCAACTCCCGTAGTGTTTCACGTAATTCTTG